>JBDTIE010000133.1:0-15697 GCA_039936515.1 Rhodanobacter sp.
CGTCGAACGTTCGGCACAGCCAGGTTGGGTAGGCGAAAGCTTCGCCACCATTGCCGGTTACCAGGCCAACGCCGCGCTGCCGCACTACCAGGCCACCGTCGCCCACCACCAGAGCTTGCAGGCGCGCGGATTGCTGCTGGTGGATTCGGGCGCGCAGTATCTGGGCGGCACGACCGACATCACCCGCGTCCTTGCGTTGGGCGAAACCACAGCCGAGCAACGTCGCGACGCGACCTTGGTGCTCAAGGGCATGATCGCGCTGTCCCGTGCGCGTTTCCCGCAAGGCGCAAGCGGCCCGCAACTGGACGCGCTGGCGCGGGCGCCGCTGTGGGCCTGCGGCATGGATTATGGCCATGGCACGGGCCACGGCGTCGGCTACTTCCTCAACGTGCATGAAGGTCCGCACGGCATTCGTCCGCCCGTTCCCGGCGGCGCGCTGGTCCCACTGCGCCCAGGCATGATCACCTCCATCGAACCAGGCGTTTACAAGCCCGGTCGCCACGGCATTCGTCACGAAAACCTGGCCGCCGTGGTCGACGCCGAACAAAGCGAGTTCGGCGCGTTCCTCGCCTTCGAAACCCTGACCTTGTGCCCGTTCGACCGCCGCGTCCTGGAGCCGGGCCTGCTCAGCCCCGACGACCGTGCGTGGCTCGACGATTACCACGCCCAGGTGCGCACCGCGCTCAGTCCGCTGTTGGACGGCGCCGACCTTGCGTGGCTGCAACGTCACTGCGCGCGGCTATGAGTGCACCCAGCATCGCGTCGCCGTCAGGTCTTGTTGCCCCGCGCTTTTGTCCCGCACGCCGCGCCCAACCGGGCTGATTTGGCGAGCTGCGCGCCGACCTCATGTCTCAGCGAAAGTGTTTTGCGCTGACGTCGACCGCGTCCGCCTGCATGAAGTATTCGTGCAGGTATTTCTCACCTTCGTCGCACAGCGCGGTGATCACCGTCTTGAGCTCGGGGAAATTCTCGCGAATGCGCTTGGCGGCAAGCATGTGCGCCCCCGAACTCGGCCCGCAGAACAAGCCGTGGGTGCGTGCCAGGCGCTTCATTTCAGTGACCGCGTCGGCACTGGAAACACTGAGCACCTCGTTGATCAACGCCGAATGGCGCTGAAAGATGCCGGGCACGAAGCCATCGGAAATACCCTCGATATTGTGTGTGGCAATTTCCCCGCAGAGAATCGTGCATGACTCGGACGGTTCCATCGCGAACAGCCGCACCTTCGGGTTGACCGCGCGGAACGCCTGGCCCACGCCAATCAACGTGCCGCCCGTGCCCACGCCGAGCACCAACGCGTCGGGCAACTGCCCGTCCGGCAACTGGCGCAGGATTTCCGGCCCAAGCACCAGGCGGTTTTCCTCGACGTTCCATTCCGACTCGAACTGGCTTGGCGCGAAATAGCCTGGCTGCTGTCCCAGCTCACGCGCGCGCTTGAGCGCTTCGTTGACATGAAAATTGCCGCAGAACAACACCTCGGCACCAAACGCGCGCGAGATGGCAACGCGCTCGCTGGACATGCCCTCGGGCATCACCACCAGCATGCGATAGCCCTTGACCGCCGCCACCATTGACAAGGCATTGCCAGTGTTGCCACTGGTCGCCTCCACGATGGTGTCGCCTGGCTTGAGCAGGCCCTCGGACTCGGCCTTTTCGATCATGTATTTGGCGATGCGCGCCTTGATCGAACCGGACGGGTTGACGAATTCGACCTTGGCGTAGACGCCTTCGATGTGCAGCAGTGGCGTATCGCCAACCGCGTCCAGAATGCTTGATGACACGGCGTTGAAACGGGTGACCATGGGTGACGACTCCAGCGGATGGTTTGCAAACGCGCCTCAGGCCGACTGGCCCTCGTGGGTGTGGGCCATGGTGTCCAGGGCAAGGGTGGAATGGGCATACGCACCGCCGGCCCGCATCTCGGCCGCCACCCAGATCGCCTCCATGATTTGCGACTCCGAGGCGCCTTGCTTGAGCGCCTCGGCGGTATGGCCCTTGATGCAATACGGGCACTGCGTGACGTGGGCCACCGCCACTGCGATCAACTGCTTGGTGACGTTGGGTAGCGCGCCGTCGGCGAACACCGCGGCGCTGAACGCCTTGAACGCCTTCAGCGGTTCGGGCGCGAGTTCGCGGCGTTTACGCGCGATATCTACGGTGGATTGCGGATACATCGATGCATCCATGAGGTCTCTCCTTCTCTGCTCAGCGGCTTAGCGCCATGCTTTCGCCATTGCCCTGCGGTCTTGCGTTGTGATCGCGCAGCTGACGCAGCCGCAACTCGGTCACGCACCGCGCCAATTCCTGCGCACCTGCGCACCTGCGCAGCTACAGGCCCAGGTTGTTGTGTTCCAGCACGCGCTCGGCGCGATAGCTCGACCGTACCAGCGGGCCGGCCACGGCTTCCAGGAAACCCATGCCCAGCGCGATGTCGCGATAGTGCTTGAATTCATCCGGAGAGACGAAGCGCTCCACCGGCAGGTGATTGGCGCTGGGTCGCATGTACTGACCCATGGTCACCACATCGACGTTGGCGTCGCGTATGTCGCGCAGCGTGCGCTCAAGCTCCGTGTCAGTCTCACCCAATCCCAGCATCAGGCTGGTCTTGGTCAGCGTCTTTGGCGCATGTTGTTTGGCGAAGCGCAGCACGCCCAGCGTCTGTGCATAACCGGCGCGCGTGTCACGGACCGGATGCGTCAATCGCTCGACCGTCTCGACGTTCTGCGCATAGGTGACCAGGCCGGCATCCAGCACGCGGGCCACGGCATCCAGATTGCCACCAAAGTCCGGCGTCAGCGCCTCCACCGCGGTGCCCGGCGAACGATGGTGGATCGCGGAAATGCATGCCGCGTAATGCGCTGCGCCACCGTCTGGCAGATCATCGCGGTCGACCGAAGTCAGAACGACGTATTTCAGGCCCATCAGCGCCACAGCGTCGGCCACTTCAAGCGGTTCCAACGGGTCGAGCCAACCGTTCGGGTTGCCGGTGCTGACCGAACAGAATTTGCACGCGCGCGTGCACACCGACCCCATCAGCATCAGCGTTGCGGTGCCGCGCCCCCAACATTCGGCAATGTTCGGACACTTGGACTCCGCGCAAACCGTACTCAGCCGATGGCTGCGGACGATGCTGCGCACCTCCTCGAATTGCGCGCCGCTGGGCAGCTTGACGCGCAGCCACGGCGGCTTGCGGCTGACATCAGGCACGGTGCTGGACGGGTTTGGCTTGATGCCTCCCTTGATCGCCCGCGTGCCTTGCGGACTGACGAACTTGGAGCCGTCGGGCACACGTACAGATTTGTCCGGAGTGAGGGTTTCGCTCGCCATGAATGGGTTGTCTCGCAGAGGCTGGCAGTGTCTTGCGCGACCGACGCCAGCGCACTGATGTACGTCAACCAGTGCAACCGTGCGGCTTGCGGCGCGGCCGACCAGCATCGATCTCGACCGCGATCACCCGCGCTTGGGGGGAACCAAACGAAGTTTAGCTGGCGCGTGCGCGTAATTGCGGCACAGCATACGCTCGATCTCCTTCGGCGCCAGCGGCCAGGCATACAGATAGCCCTGGCCCTCGACGCAGCCAGCGCGCAACAGGAAGTCATGCTGGCCCTCGGTTTCAATGCCCTCGGCAATGGTGCCAAGGCCGAGGCTTTGCGCCATTGCAAGCATGGCGCGGGCGATGGCTGCATCGTTTGCGTTGTCCGGCAGACCGGTAACGAAGGAGCGATCGATCTTCACATGCGCGACGGCCGGCAATTTCAGGTACGACATCGACGAATAGCCCGTGCCGAAGTCGTCGATGGCCACGCCGATGCCAAGTTTTTCCAGCGTTTGCATGGTGCGCATGACGTCGTCGCCCAGACGCAACATGGCACTTTCGGTAATTTCCAGCAACACGCGATTGGCAGCGATCTTCAGGCTGTGCAAAGTGCGGGTGACCCGCTCGACAAACGCCGGATGTCCAAACCAGCGCGCCGATATGTTCACCGCCACACGGATTGGAGGCACGCCAGCGCGATCCCATACGCGGATCTGCTCGCATGCTGCCTGCAGCACCCATTCGTCGATACGCCGGATCAGGCCGAGGCTCTCGGCGACAGGTATGAACTCCGACGGCATCACCTCACCGCGGTCCGGATGCTGCCAGCGCAACAGCGCCTCCACCGCCACCACCCTGCCCGTGCTCATCTCCACGCTTGGCTGGAACATCAGGTGGAACTCATCACGCACAAGGGCCTGGCGCAACTCTGCCGCCAGTTGCAGGCGCTGGCGGGTGTGTGCATGCATCATCGGGGTGTAGAAGCGCAATGCGTTGCGCTCCTCGGTCTTGGCCGCGTACATGGCTGCGTCGGCATTGGCAATGAGCGTTGCCGGATCACTGCCGTCCAGCGGAAAGCCGGCTATGCCGATGCTCGCACTCAACGCCACTTCGCAATCGCCCACATGCAACGGCTCTGACAGCGTGGCCAACAGCCGGTTGGCGAGCGAAGTCACGTCCTCGCGCATGCCGATGCCACGCACCAGCACAGTGAACTCGTCACCGCCGATGCGCCCGGCCAGATCATCGCGCGTCAACTGCCGGCTGATGCGTTCAGCCACCTTGACCAGCAGTTGATCGCCTACCGCATGGCTGTAGCTGTCGTTGACGATCTTGAACGCGTCAAGGTCGATGAACAGCACTGCCGCCGCGCAGCGCTCGGCGGCAGCCGCCGCAATCGCGACGGCGCAGTGACGTTCGAACTCGGCGCGGTTGACCAAGCCGGTCAACGGGTCGTGACGCGCCAGGTGTTCCAGGTGCTGCTCATTGGCCTTGCTGGCGTAGATATTGGTGAACACCGCAACGAAATATTGCACCTGATTCTCGGCATCGCGAATGGCGCTGATACTGAGACGTTCCGGGTACGTGCTGCCGTCGGCACGGTGACTGATGACCTCACCCAGCCAATTGTGCCCAGCGGCAATGTCATCCCAGATGGACAACGGCAGCGGCGTACCGTCCGGCAAGGTGCGGCCCTCGTCGAGCGCCCTGCCCTGCAACGCCTCGGTGGAAAAGCCGGTGATGCGAAACTGTGCGGCATTGGCGGAAATGACACGACGGTCGGCATGGGCAATGAGCACGCCTTCGGCAATGCTTGCCAGCGCCTCGGCGGCTACGCGGCGTTCGCTTTCCATCGCGACACGATCGGAGATGTCGCGGATGATGGCCTGGCGCACCGGCTTGTCGCCCCATGTCGCCAAACTGCACTGGGTTTCCACCGGCCGACTGTTGCCGGCAACGTTCAGCAGGCCGTTGACGGCTGCAACACCAAGCGCGCGCGGAGCGGGACTGCGGAACAAGTGCACGAAGCGGTCGCCGACGAGTTGGTCTGCCTCGCGTCCGGTCCACGCCGCCGCAGTGCGGTTGGCGTCCAAGATGCGGCCGCTGCCTTCGTCCACCATGACGATGGCGTCGGCGGCGCTGTCGAACAGCAGCCGGTAGCGCTCCTCGCTGCCGCGAACGCTCGCCAGGATGCGTCGCGCCATCAGCAGCCAGAGCAAAGCAGCCAGGCACGCAGCCCCCAAGACCCCGGCAAACAACGCGCGTCCGGAGGAAACGGCCGTGATCGCTACCTGGCGGGAGAATTGGTTGGATTGCGGTTCAATGACATCGTTCAAACCTTGAATGCGCGCGCGCTGCGCCGCCACCTGGATAACTGGCACGCCGTCCGCGGCATAGGCGCGACGGAGTTCAGCCGCAATGACAGCCAGCTCGCCGATTGCGCCATCTGTTGCGCGCCACGCGTCCAACGCCGCTCGAATCGAGGATGGCGCGGCGGACATATGTTTCAACGCAAATATCACACCACCCCGAGCCTGTGGCATGACCTTTCCGCGGGCGAATGCGGCGTCAACTTCACGCCGATCGAATCTGCCCGACATAATGGCGTCACGGGCCAGGCGATCAGAATCCACAATCAGGTAATTGCGCTCGAATCGGGCCAAGTCAGAAGCATCGCCACTGCCGGCATAGGCATCCAGCGCAATGAGCGACTCCTTTTGCGCCTTCGACCACACGCTTTCTGCATTCAGGAAGCCCGCCAGGGTCACCTGAATCTGCAACGCTACCCAAGTGAGAACCAGAATACTGGCGACCACTGCCACCAGCGCATAAGCCAGTGGCAGTAGCCGGCGGGATAGCGGCTTTTGCAGAGAGGTTGATTCCGTACGCATGGTTGCGTTATCGCACCTCCCCGGCCCCAATGAAACGCCCCGCGTCTCACTTTACGCTTGTCAGGCTACCATTTCTCGTCGCTTGGCGGCTACGCGAGAGCCCTGCAGGCACATATCGCCCAAAATTCGCATGTTGACGTAACTGCGGCGGACGCATTCACCCAGATGTGCCACTTCGTCGGCGCGCGGGGCAGTCCCCACCAGGGTACAGACGATTTCCAGCGCCTCCCAAGGGTGAATATCATCATATGCGGCATGCAATTGCAGCCAGCGCAAAGTCCCTGCGCGGGTCTTCGCCGGGAAGCTCTCGCGATAGGTTTCGCTGTCATAAATCGGCTGTGTCCATTCTCCGGTCACGCCTTCTATCGCGTAGTTGGTGGCGACGATGCCTGCGGCCAAGGTGCCACCGGAACTGACCTCCTCACACCAGTTGGCCAGTGACTGCGTGCCGCGAGGTGCAGCTCCATTCAATACCTCGTCGCGCGGCACCCCCGCGCCCTCGGCCCAATTCAACCAATATTCCGCGTGGTTTTGTTCGACACGGATATTGCGCACAAGCCAACGGCGCGCAAGGTTGTCGCCAGGGCTGCGCCCGTATCGGGTCTTGAGCAGGTTGAGCGCCATGTACGCGGGAAAGCGTTCGATGAAGGGCCAGATGCCTACCATGAAGTTGGCGTTTGCCTGCGGGTCCAACGTGCACTCACGCATCATTGCCCACAATTCGTGGTCCAGCACTTCCTGCTTGCTTGCCTGGCACTCGGCCACCATATCTTGCGCCCACTGCGGATAGCTGCCCAGCTCGGTCAAGGGGCCGGTACGTTCGAAACGAGTATTCACAATCATTCTCCTGGTGATGGTAACTACGCCCTCGTCTTTCGGTCGCATGACTGCGATCGCTTCGTACACCGGCACCGCAATGGCGCCGACCCCCTGTATTGCTGGACTGTGGCATGTCGCCGCTGCGAAAACTGCCAAACCGCGCCGCGTACAGCCACGACCAATGCCTGGTGAGCATCGGTTTTCCGATTTTTGTGGCCAGGACGCGTCCCACCGCGTCCGGGCAAGTGCCGACATGTTCACACATACCGCTGGCATGCGTCGCGATCATCTGCTTCCGCAAGAAAAAACGGCGACGATCCTTGATCGCTGCCGTTGGAGCCAGCCTGCACCTGCGGCGTCTACTTGGCGGCAGGTTGGGTGCCGGCGGCCTCATGCATATAGGTGGGCGTGGTGGCATAGGGCGCCGGCACATCCCACATGCGCGCGGCGTACCAGACCGCCCAGGCCACCACGAACAGGCACATTACCCATACCCACACCGGGATCTGCGAGCGGGCTTCGGCACGCCGTGGATCAAACGGATCGTCCGCACTGAAGGCGTCCACGGTAAAGCGCACCTTACCGCGGCGTACCGAGTTTGGTCGCAGGCCGGACACGGTGATGCCCGGTCCGTTGTGGACCACAAACGGGATTTCCTCCACGCCCTCGCGGCCGTTGTGACCTTGCGCGCGGATGACCAGACGGTGCGCGCCATCCTCCAGGGTGCGCGTGTCCAGCGTGATGTCCGTGGGCAGTTCGCGATTGATGATCGGCTGTGGGTCGCCGTCCAGGTAGACGCGAACGCGCGGCTGCTCGACCGATGACTGCGTCACCGCGCTGCCGTCGGCGACAAGGGTCTGGCGCTCAGCGGTCATGGCGCAGCACCGCGTACTTGGGGTGCTGCGGGTCGGTTTCGCCCGGTCGCAGCAGCATCCAGAACATGGCCACGAAGCACGCCACGGTAATTGCACCGGCGATGCCGATGATGACCACATTGCCCCAGAACGGGCCGATCAGATGATGATGCATGAGGTCCTCCGCATGAGCGGTGAGGTGATCCGCCGGGCTGCCGTCATTTCGCCTTGCTCCGCGCCGCGGCGACGTCGGCGGCGGCGACCGGCTTGCCGTGGTTGCCCCAGGAGCTACGCTCGTGGTCGATGATGTTGGCGATGTCCGCATCGCTCAAGCTGTCGGCAAACGGCGGCATCGGACTGGGATATTTGATGCCGTCAATTTCCGCGTCACTCAAGCCGTGCAACACGACGTCGATGTGCTTGCCGGCATCATCGTTGTTGACCACGGCGTTGCCCTTGAGCGGCGGAAACGCACCAGGCAAACCTTCGCCATTTGCCTGGTGGCAAGCCGCACAATGGGTGGTGAACAACGTTGCGGCCTTGGCCGGGTCGTAACCGGCTGCGACCGATGCCGGACCGGCGCCAGCCATTGCCGGTGCCGTCGGTTCAGGCATTGCAGCCATCGACGGGGCGCTCTGTGCGATGTCCGCCGCCGACAACGCCGGCTGCTTGAGCGATGCCAGGTACGCGATCAAGGCCTGTGCCTTGTGCGTTGGAATCACCACACCCTTGGCCGGCGCATAGGCCTTGGGCACAGGCACGGCAGTGACGCCTTCGGGCGAGCGCTCCACCACCTCGAACAACCAGTCGAACGCGGGCATGATCGACTCGGGCACGACCGCGCGCGGGTTATACAGGTGGATGTACTGCCATACCGCGCTGGGCTGGCGCACGCCGATGTTGGTCAGATCCGGGCCGGTACGTTCGGAGCCAAGCAGCTCCGGCGTCTGGTATTTGAAATCACCCGCCATGGACGGACGGCCAAACACCTTGTCCTGCGCCAGCGGCCGCACCTGCTGCGTGTGGCAATAGCTGCAGCCGTTGGCCACATAGACGTCTCGGCCTTCGGCCTGCAGCGCGGTCAGCGGCTGCACGTTCGGACCAGCCGGCGAGCGCGACAGGGTGATGCCGGGCAACACACCCATGATCAGCGCCAGGCAGGCGTAAACCAAGGTGGAACCTCCGGCGATCAATACAAGCTTGTTCATGCCACGGCCTCCGCTTCACGCAAGGCCGCCACGGCGGACACCGGCACGCTGGGGCCGTAGCACATGCGCCAGACGTTCCAGGCAAACACGATGTGGCTGAGAAACATCAGCGAACCGCCGATGCCGCGCCAGATGTAGTAGCTCTGCATGTCGATCACCGACTGGATGAAAGGCAGACCGTGGATCCAGTCCAGACCCTGGATGGTGCCGCCGACCGACAATGAAATGATGTAGATGAAGCTGCCCACCAACGCCATCCAGAAATGCATCGCCAGCCCGAGCGTGCCGGCGTGCTTGCCCGTGGCCAGTGGCAACAGGGCGTAGATACCGCCCCACACCGCGAACACGACGAAGCCGTACATGGTCAGGTGCGAGTGCCCCACCGTGAAGTTGGTCAGATGCCAGACCTCCTGCAGCGAGCGGAACGCTTCCAGCGTGCCTTGCGTGGAACCGGTCAGGTAACCCATCACACCAACAAAAATGAACATCAGCGGATACGAATGCACCATGTCCCGGGTATGCCCGCGCATCGTCAACAGGTAGTTCGCACTGCCACCCCACACCGGCACGAGCATGGCCACGCTGAACACGATCGCGGTGGTCTGCAGCCACCACGGCAGCGGGCTGAACAGGAAATGGTGTGAGCCGATGATCGGGTAGAACAACAGGTTGGTCCAGAACGCAAACACGCCGAGCGCGTACGAGTAAATCGGCCGACTCAGCAGCTTGGGCAACGCGTAATAGAATATGCCCAATGCCAGCGGCGTGAACCACATGCCGACCGCGTTGTGCATGTAAAAGCCCGACACCGCGACCTGCCCCAACCCATGCTGGTACCACGGAATGATGGCAACGACCGCGATAATGCAGGTCCACAAGGTGCCGCCAATGATGTACCAGTTGGACAGATAGATATCGTGGCTGGTGCGACGCGCCACCGTGCCCAGCAGGTTCCAGGCGGTGACCACCAGTGCCGCCAGAAAGATCAGTCGCACCGGCCACGGCCATTCGCGGTATTCAAGATCGCCGGAGTTGTAACCCATATCCAGCGCAATGGTGCCGGCGATGGCCGCCACGTTGAACAGCACCAGCCCGATCCACGCCAGCTTGGCGCTGTACAGGCGCGTCCCGCTGCTGCGCGCGGCGACGTAGTAGCCCAGACCAACCAGCGCGATGCTGGCAAAACCGTAGAAAGTCGCGTTGACGTGGATCGGTCGCAGCCGTCCAAAGGTCAGCCACGCACCGGGGCCGAAATCCGGAGCGCCAAATTTGAACGCCAGCAACAGACCGACGCCGGTGGCGAACAACAACCAGATCGTGGCGGTGACCGTATAAGCGGCAAACACCGAGACCAGTGCGCGATCATCACGATCACTCAGCACCGAATGCTGCGCGGACACGCTGGTAGACATCGTTACGCCCTTGACTTGCAGGTGGTGCGGCGTCCACCCGGGCGTCGGTACGCAGTTACCCTAGTACGCGAATTCGCCACTGCACATGATCAAGGTCAGCGCAGGCGACACATCCTGCTAACGCCTTGCCATATCGCCATTGGCGACGGTGCGGCATGTTGTCGCAGCACTGTCACGCCAACCGGCGCGACCGGTCACCTCACCTGGGGTCGCCAAAAAAACTCAATCGTGATGCTCGCGCAGTTGCGGCGGTATCCCGTCAGCGAACAGCCCGCCACCGTGCAGCCACTGGCGCGTGGACGTCCTGGCCCGATCGATCAGCACGGCCGCAGCGGAATAATCGTACGGAGAAACCCCCAGCGGACACAGGCTGGGGACGATGTGCAAGCTCACCGCGCCATTGGCATAACGCTCCGCGTCGCGCACCAGCTGCCGCGCGACCAGCAGGCTCAGCGCGTGCACGGCGCCGGACACGATGCCGCTCGGCGCACGTTCCAACGCGCAGGCAAAACCCGTGGGCAACACGATGACCCGCGTCGCGCCCAGCGCCACCGCCACGGAAATGGGCGTGTTGTTGGCAACGCCGCCATCAATCAACCAGCGCCCGTTGATGCTTACCGGTGGATACACACCCGGCACCGCCGCGCTTGCCAGCACCGCGTCGATGACGGAGCCGGACGAAAGCAGCACCTCCTGACCGGTAAGCACATCGGTCGCCACGATGTGCACCGGCAAGACGGCATCCTCCAGCCGTCTGTATGGCAGGCAACGTTCGAGCAACCGACGCAGGCCGGTTGGATTGACCAGGTGGTCGCGGTGTCGCAACAGCCCAAGCACGCTGCCGAGGGTGATCGGCAACACCTCGCGCCGCTTCAGCGCGCACCAGATTTGTTGCAGCGCCTGCGCCCCGGCGACGGTTGGGTCGGCGCCAAGGTAGGCCGCGTTGATCGCGCCGGCGGACGAACCGACGATGAAGTCAGGCACTTCGCCCCATGCAAGCAAGGCCTGCAGCATGCCGACCTCGACCGCACCCAGACTGCCTCCACCGGCCAGCACGAACGCCGTCCGCTCTGGTAGCTGCGCTTTGCTCAGCCCCGCCGTCATCCCCGCACCTGCCCGCAAGAGTCCAACCAAGGCGGCGTCGCTGCACCGCGCAGGTGTCCACGGTCGAATCCATGGCAGCCCGCTGCGCATGGGATGCGGCAGCGTGGTCGACGGTTCCGCGGATCCGCTTCGCGGCGCGCATTACACGGCCGTCAATCGAGGCTGGGGATGCCCAGGCCGCGCTGCACCGCAGGGCGCGCCAGACCACGCTTGAGCCAATCACCTGCGTGCACGAACCGGTTGAACTGGACCAGGTCGCCGGCTTCGTAAAAGGTGACCAGGTTGTTCACCCAACCCAGCGTGGCGATGTCGGCGATCGTGTAATCCTCGCCCATGATCCAGGGTCGGCCGTCCAGACGGCCATCCAGTACGCCAAGCAGGCGCCTGGATTCGTCGACATAGCGCTGCAGCGGGCGCTTGTCGGTGAGCTCGCGGCCAGCATACTTGTGGAAGTAACCCACCTGGCCAAACATCGGCCCGATCGATGCCATCTGGAAGAAAACCCACTGTATCGTGTGCCAGCGCCCGGCAACGTCCTTGGGCATGAAGCGGTCCGACTTGTCGGCCAGATACAGCAGGATCGCACCGGACTCGAACAATGCCAGCGGCGCGCCATCAGGACCGTCCGGATCAATGATGGCCGGTATCTTGCCGTTCGGATTCAACGAAAGGAACGCGTCGGTATGGCTTTCCTCGTTGCTGATATCGACCAGGTGCGGCTCGTAGGCCAGCCCCGTCTCCTCCAGCATGATCGACACTTTCACCCCATTGGGCGTGTTCAGCGAATACAGCTGGATGCGGTCAGGGTGTGCCGCCGGCCAGCGCGCGGTGATGGGAAAGCTGGACAGATCGATCATTGCGGTTTCCTTGGCCATGCAGTTGATTGCCAATCCTGACCGCAACCGCGTGACGGCGGCAGCAGCGCCTGCGCGACGTGATCAAAGCCCGACCACGCCGTGCGCGGCTTAACCCATCGCGAAGGCGTCCGGACGCCTTCGCGGGCTCGATCACGCGTCGCGATAGCTCTTGGGAACGCGTTTCAGCCCGCACAACAACGCATACGCACTGCTGGCGCAGCGCCTGGCCAGTTCGGTCACCGGCACTTGCCGTCCCCACAGCTCGACGCGGCTGCCCATGCCGGCTGCAGGATGGTCGGTGAGATCCACGGTGAGCATGTCCATCGACACGCGGCCGATGAGCTGGCCAGGCTGGTCGTCAATGCTGACGGGCGTCGCATTGGGGGCAAATTGCGGATAGCCATCGGCGTAACCCATGGCGACCACGCCGACGCGGGTAGGACGCGACGCGATGAAGCGACCGCCGTAGCCGACGGGTTCGCCGACGGCGATATCGCGCACCGCGATCACCTGCGAAGCAACGCTCATCACCGGTTGCAGGCGGTCGGCCAGCGGATGCGGCGCGGCAAATGGCGTGGCGCCGTACAACATCAGGCCAGGACGTGCCCACTCGCCGCGCACGTTTGGCCAACCCAGCAAAGCCGCCGAGTTGCTCAGGCTGCGCGGCAGCGGCGTCGTCGCAGTTTGCTCGAACGTGGCCAGTTGTTCGCCAGTGCGCGAGGAATCCAGCTCGTCGGCGCGGGCGAAGTGAGTCGCCGTCACCACCTTGCCAACCTGCGGCAGCGCTTGCAGACGTTGCAGGCTGGCGCGGTACTCCCGCGTGTCCAGGCCCAGCCGGTGCATGCCCGTGTCGAGCATCAGCCAGATGGTCAACGGACGCGTCGGGTGAAACTGCCCGATTGCCTGGATCTGCCAGTCCGCCTGCACCACGCACCACAGATCGTTGGCATCGATGAGTGCCAGCTCGTCCGCCGCGAAGAAGCCTTCCAGCAGCAGAATCGGTGCGCGGATGCCGGCGCCGCGCAGCTCCAGTGCTTCCTCGATGCAGGCCACGGCGAAGCCATCGGCTTCGGCCTGCAGCGCGCGCGCGCATTGCACGGCGCCATGACCATAGGCGTCAGCCTTGATCACCGCCAACGCCTTGTCACCGCCCAGCTCGCGTGCCAGTCGATAGTTGTGCCGCAACGCGGCCAGGTTGATGCTGGCGCGGGCCGGACGCATCAGACGTGGACGCCGAGGGCAGCCGCCGAAGGCCATGGCCGATCGTAGCGGGATATGTCCAGGCCCTCGGTGCTGATCTGCGGCGGCTTGCCAGCGATGAGGTCGGTGAGGTAGCGGCCTGACCCGCAGGCCATGGTCCAGCCCAGTGTGCCGTGGCCAGTGTTGAGATACAGGTTGTTCATACGCGTGGCGCCGACGACCGGCGTGCCGTCCGGAGTGGCCGGCCGCAGGCCGGTCCAGAAGGTGGCCCGCGACAAATCGCCGGCATGCGGATACAGGTCGGTGACCACCTTTTCCAGCGTCGCGCGACCCTTGGGCGAAAGCGAAAGATCGAAGCCGGACACCCCGGCCATGCCGCCGACGCGGACGCGCTGGTTGAATCGCGTCACCGCCACCTTGTAACTCTCATCAAGGATGGTGGATGTCGGCGCCATGGTCGCGTCGGTGATGGGCACCGTCAGTGAGTAGCCTTTGAGCGGATACACCGGCAAGTGGATGCCCAGCGGCGCCAGCAACGCCGGCGAGTAGCTGCCCAGCGCCAGCACGTAACAATCGGCGTGCTCGAGCTGGCCATCGATGCGCACACCGGTGACGCGCGCGCCATCATGTTCGAGCCGCTCCACCACCGCGCCAGAACGAAACTCCACGCCCGCGGCCTGCGCCAGCGCCGCCAGGCGCCGGGTGAACAGTTCGCAATCCCCGGTCTCGTCATGCGGCAGGCGCAGCGCGCCGGCCAGCTTGTCGATCACGCCGGCCAATGCCGGCTCCACGCGCACGATGCCAGCACGATCCAGCACCTCGTAAGGCACGCCGTACTTTTCCAGCACGACAATGTCCTTGGCCGCGTCATCAAGCTGGGCCTGGGTGCGGAACAACTGCGTGGTGCCCAATTGCAGGCCTTCGTAATCCAGGCCGGTTTCCTCCCGCAATTGGTCGAGGCAATCGCGGCTGTATTCGGACAATCGCACCATGCGCGACTTGTTGACCGCATAACGTTGGGCCGTACAGTTGCGCAGCATCTGCCACAGCCAGCGGTACTGCAGCGGATCCAGGCCGGGCCTGATCGACAGCGGCGCGTATTTCTGGAACAGCCACTTCAACGCCTTCAGCGGCACACCGGGCGCGGCCCATGGCGACGCGTAGCCAGGCGAAATCTGCCCGGCGTTGGCAAAACTGGTCTCCTGGCCGACCGCGCTCTGCCGGTCCACGACCGTCACCTCGAAACCTGCGCGCGCGAGATACCACGCGCTGCAGACGCCAATCACGCCACTACCCAGGACAAGCACGCGCATCACGCTCTCCACTGCAGAAGGGTGTCCCCGGGCACGGCCGCGCGGGGATGCCATCGGGCAAGTATAGAAACGACGCGACGCGCATATTCCCCATATTTTCCGTCATTGCTGGGTAAAATCCCTGTAAACAGTCAAGGCGGTGTACGGCATGAGCGGACGTGATCGTGAACTGGACAAGATCGACCAGAAAATCCTGCGCATCGTGCAGGAAGAAGGCCGCATCTCGTTCACCGATCTTGGCGAGCGCGTGGGCCTGTCCACCACCCCGTGCACCGAGCGCGTGCGGCGCCTGGAACGCGACGGCATCATCACCGGCTACCACGCGCGGCTGGATCCGCACCGCGTGGGCGCCGGGCTGCTGGTATTCGTGGAGATCAGCCTCGCGTACAAATCCGGCGATATCTTCGAAGGCTTCCGCAACGCCGCACTGCGTCTGCCCAACGTGCTCGAATGCCACCTGGTGTCAGGCGATTTCGATTACCTGATCAAGGCGCGCATTTCGGAAATGGCTTCGTATCGCAAGCTGCTGGGCAGCACTTTGCTCACCATGCCAAACGTTCGCGATTCCAAAAGCTACATCGTGATGGAGGAGGTCAAGGAAACGCTGACCTTGCCCATTGGTGACCGCGTAGGGCTGGCCGCGAAGAAGGCTTAGATGAACAGCCGCGTCCCCGGCAAGCGCGCCGGGGCCGGCCGGCGCTGGTCCGTGCAGCGACCTTGCCA
>JBDTIE010000134.1:0-12192 GCA_039936515.1 Rhodanobacter sp.
GGATCGAAATCGACGGCGGCGTTTTCGGGCATCGCCAGCAGTTTGGCAACGCTTGGTTGGTTGCCGGTGAGCTGGGTGTATTCAGCGATGCTGAGCAAAATATGCGCCGGGCGGCCGCGATCAGTGATGAACACGGGACCGCGCAGCGCGGATTTTTCTGTGCCACTGGCATCCTGATTGAACTCGCGGCTGGAGAGCGTGGTGATGGTCATGGTCATCTCCTCGTCAATCCATGTAGACAGGTTCCTAAAACTGTATGCCACGACTGGTATGCGCAGCCAGTTTTATCGGACCGGCACTCCTCGGGGGCGCCCCGCAGCGACATGCGATTCAGGCAATCAGGGCTTGACGAACTTCAGCGTCATGCGGTCGGACTCGCCAATGGCCTGCATCTGTGCGTGCTCGCCTTCCGGCCCGGCCAGGTCCGGCGGCAGGCGATGCACATTGATGTCCTGCGGATCTTTCGCGTTGGCGTTGATCTGCGCCACGCCGGCCAGGCGAAAGCCGGCATCGAGTCCGGCCTGGATGAGGGCGTCCTCGGGGATGCGGTGCAGCAGCTTGGCGCTTTCCGTGGCCGTGGCAAACGGCTTGGCGCGATGCTCGGTCAGGCCAAACACGCCACCGGGCTTGAGCACCTTGAACACCGCGGCGAACACGGCGCCGAGCGTGGCCGGGTCGTGGTTGAGCCAGTCATGGGTGTTGCGAAAACTCACGACCATGTCGGCGGAGTTGTCCGCACCCAGCGCCAGTTGAAATGGCGGCGCAAATGGCACCAACGCGCCGATCTTGCCGTAGACCGCAGGCTGGGCGGCCAGCTTGGCGCTGAACGTGCGCGAGGCGGGCGCCGCCTCGATCAAACGCCCATGGTCATGCAGGTACGGGGCAAGAATCTCGGTGTACCAGCCGGCACCAGGCGACAACTCGATGACGGTCATGTCCGGACGCATGCCAAAGAATTGCAGAGTCGCCAGCGGGTGGCGGTACACATCACGCGCGCGATGCTCGGCCGGGCGCCAGTTGCCGTCGACGGCCGTCTGCAGTGCGGTCGCTTCAGCGTGATGGACCGGTGGTGGCGCGGCCTGGACAAGGCTTGTCATCAACAGTGCAGCACACAGCGCGAGTGATCGATTGCCGGTGAGATGGCTCATGGCGAAACTCCGGGCGGTCAGTCAGCCCAGCATACGCCCGAAATTCGTGGCCCTTCTCAAGCCTGCTGGCCGCGACGCGTGCGTTTCCAGCGCACCCAGCGCCGCTCGATGCTGAGCAGCGCGCGCCGGGTCGGGCGGCGCAGGAACGGGACATCCTGCGCCAGCAGCAGCATGCCGATGGGCAACATCCACAAGCCCAGGATGGGCAGGATCGAGAACACCCCGCCGAGCACGAACAACAGGCCCACCGGCACGCGGACCCAGCGCGCCGATGGCACGCGCAGCCAACGCAAGGGACGTCCGATCCAGCGCGGCAGTTCGCGCTCCAGGCGGTCGAATGTGCGGTTCAGGTGTCGCTCGTCGGCGTGGCTCATCGGCGCGCTGCGGGAATGGCGAACATGCGTCAATCATCGCAGGCCGGTCATGAACAGCCCGTCACCACGGTTTGGTGCATTGGCTTCGGCGATGTGTGCCGCGCGGGGATCAGTCTGCGGCCGCGTCCGTACCAGCGTCCCGCGGCAGGGTGACGACAAACGTGCTGCCCAGGCCCCGCCCGGGGCTGTGTGCCACCACGCTGCCGCCGTGCGCACTGACCAGGTCGCGGACCACGGCCAGGCCGATGCCCAGACCACCGTTGGCCATGGTCAGGCCGTGTTCGTCCTGCACGAACAGGTCAAAAATCGGATGCAACTCGGTCGCCCCAATGCCAATGCCATCGTCGGCCACGCTGATCACGATGGTGGAGCGGGAAATCGTTGCATTGAGTGCGATGTGGCCACCCATCGGCGTGTATTTACAGGCGTTGTCGAGCAGGTTGCTGAACACCTGGGTCAGGCGGATCGCGTCGCCGTGAAACGCCAGCGCGTCGGGCGGCAAGGTGCTGGTGAAGGCTTGCGCCTTCGCAAGCATCGCCGGCCTGCAGGTGTCGATCGCGATGCTGATGACGCGTTGCAGATCGATCGCCCGGCGTTCCATGCGCAGCTTGCCGGTACTCAGGCGCGAGCCGTCAAGCAAGTCATCAATCAATCGCGCCATGTGCGTCACTTGGCCATCGATGATGGATTGCAGGCGCGCCACTGACGCTGCATCTGCGTAATCGTGTTGCAGCAGCAAGTCGGAAGCGATGCGGATGGGCGTGAGCGGGTTGCGCAGTTCGTGCGCCACCATGGCCATGAACTTGATTTGTTTGCGATTGGCTTCGTGTGCAACGTCCTCACCCGCCTGCGCAGAAAGCACCGCGGCCACCAGTTTGCCGTTGGCCTCGCGCAGCAGTTCCGGCTCACCCTCGGCCGGATCAGCAGAAGGCATTGGCTGTGCGGTGGGGTTACGCTCAACGGCCGCATCCGCGTGGCGATGCAATCCGTGCCCGGCGCGCTTGGCCTGATACATCGCCGCGTCAGCGCTGCGAATGAGGCTCAGTGCATTCTCGCCGTCGCGCGGATACAGCGCGATGCCTGCGCTGGCGCTCAGCTGAATCTGCTTGCCGCCGATGCGGCAAGGACGGGCAATGGCGCTCAAGATCTTCTTGGTGATGGCATCGGCATCAGCCTGACGCGCGACGTCGCTCAGCAACGCCAGAAACTCGTCGCCGCCATGGCGGCTGACACTGTCGCTTGCGCGCACGACGTCGGTCATGCGCCGCGCGACCACCCGCAGCGCCTCGTCCCCGGCCGCGTGCCCCAAGGTGTCGTTGATCTGTTTGAAGCCATCCAGGTCGATGAAGATCACGGCCAGCTGCGTCCCATCGCGGCGTGCGGCAGCCATGCCCGCCTCCAGCCGCTCCAGCAGTACGACGCGGTTGGGCGTGCCAGTCAGCGCATCGTGTTGGTTGGCACGTGCCAGTTCGCGCAAATTGGCCGCAGTCACTTCAGCGCTGGCATTGGCCTTGAGCACCGCCAGCAACAGCTTTTCGTTGGCCTGGCGCAATTGCAGCAGCTGGCCGGCGGCCGTATCGCCTTCCGCCCGTGCCAGGTTTTCGCCCAGTTCCGCCAGATGCAAGTGCAAGCCGTCGACTTGCGCGTTCAACGCGGCTACCCGCGCTTGGGCCAAGCTCAGTTGATCCCGACAGTTGACTAAGTCCGTCACGCCGCCAATGTTGGCCGGATCAGTCATTGCGTCCGGCGGGTTGCGCCGTGGGCGAAGGCCGACGGGTCGGCCGGCCGCCGAGCAGCCCCTCGTGATCGACAAGCATGCGGTCGATCTGGATGCCGTCCGCGTCGATGTGGAACAGGCGCAATTCGTTGGAATGATTGCTGGCGCGCAGCTTTACCACGGCCATGACCCGCTGCAGGCGGCTGTCCACTTCGATGTAGCGTTGGACGATGATCGCGTCGGTAAGGAACGCGGTGCCGTACGGGCTGAAGCGCAGCGTGTCGTAGCGATCCTCCAGTTCGGAGGTCAGCAGCACGGTGGCGCCAGTGGTGCCCAGCGCAGACACCATGCGTGCCAGCGATTCGCGGAAGTCGGCACGAAAGGTCGGTGCCAGCGCCAGTTCGAAGCCGGACAGCGAATCCAGCACCACGCGGGTCGCGTGCAGTCGTTCGATGGCGGCGATCAGCAGCGTGGAGACTTCGTCCACCGACAGCGTGGCCGACTGCGTGTCGATCACATGCACCTGGCCTTCGTCGATGAGCTTGCCCATGGTCGGCCCGCGCGAGTGGTTGGGCCGTTGTTCAAACGCGGCGATGATGCCGACCTCGCCGCGCGCCGCGCCCGCCGCCAGAAACTGGCCGGCAAGGATGCTCTTGCCCGAGCCTGACGGCCCGGCGACAAGCAACGAGTAGCCCACGGGCAAGCCGCCGTCCATCATGGCGTCAAGCGTGCTGATGCCGGTGGAGACACGCTGTTCAATGTTGCGTGACGGTTCGCGAGCTGCTGCCGAAATGGCCGGTGGCGGCGCAAACACGCGCAGGCCGGCGTGATCGATGCGGAATGTGTGCAGGCCTGGAAGTGACGGCTGCCCGCGCATCTTGCGGATCTCCATTTTGCGCACGACGCTGTTGCCTTGCTCGGCCTGGCGCAGCCAGATCAGCCCGTCGGCGACAGTGAAGATGGGGCTGGGATCGTCCTCGGAGAAATATTCGCCCAGCAGGAAACTGGTCGCCTGCCAACTGGTCATCAGCACGCCCAGTTGCTGCACGAACTGTTGCACGGTGACAAAGACGTTGGTCTTGCCGTGGCTGGCCAGCAATACCGAACGGAACGAATCGACGAACACGAAAGCCGGAGCATGCGCCTGCACTTCGTCGGTAATCCGCTGCAGCACGCCATCCAGGTCGCCGCTGGCGGTTTCCTCGGCGAGGTTGATGAAATGGATGGAGGAATGGACTTTGGCGTCGTCGAAGAAATCAAACTGCTGCTGGTAACGCAGCATTTTCAATGGCGGCTCGCCGAGCACGGTGAAGTAGATCGCTGGCTGTTCCGGCGTGGCCAGCGCAAACATCATCTGATGCGCAAGCGTGGTCTTGCCGGCACCTGGTGGCCCTGCCAGCAGATTGAAGGAAAACTCCGGCAAACCGCCGCCGAGCACCTCGTCCAGGCCCGGCACGCCGGTGTGCAGGCGACGGATGATGGGTTTGCCGTTGATCATTACTTGGTGTCCTGCACGAAATGGGTGTCCCAAATGGGTTGCAGCAGCCGTCCGGTCAGTGGCGCACCGATCAGGGTGTCCAGCACTTCCTGGAAGGTTTGCAGCAATGCCCCGTTGGCGCGCGCCGCCGCGGCGCTTGGCAACTGCGCGAGCACGTCGTGCAGCGCACTGAATTGGGCGCAAGCCGGTGCCTGCTCAGCTACGGCGGCCAGATCGGGACAAGCGCTGCTGGCCAGATACGCGCTGCGCTTGAACAGCGCGGCAAAGCCCGAATTGCCGATGATCGGTGACATCACGCCGCTCACGGTCTGCCACACGGCGACCGCGGCTGTCGCCACTGCCGTGGATTGTGATTCTTTGGCCATCGTTCGGACGAACGCCGCCTGCACTGACATCGAAATCGACCTACGAAGGCGCGTCATGACCAGCACGCACGGCATTGATGGTAGCCCATGGCGCGCGAATCAGCGGTGTGGCGTCACTTCGACGCAGCGATGATCCACAACGGCGGCGGCCTGCGAGCTGCGTGTGGCTGCGCGCGGCAGCTCAGTTCGCGGTGGGCGTCAATCGCAACTCGTGTTCGCTGGCACCGGGCAGCAACGGCGTGGCGCGGCCGTTGACCCAATCCTCGTGGCCGGCGCCAAAAACGGCGACAACGGGTGGTCGCTCTGCCCACCGGGCATGCTGAGCGTGCCGTGCGCCTCCTCGCCCGGCGCCACCGCCATGCGCTCGGACGCGCCAAACCCCGGCGCCGCCACGCGCGGCATGTCGTGATCACCGGGCAATGGCTGGTCCGGCATGTTGATGAAATGCGCCAGCCAGCCGGGCAGGGCAACTGCCAGCGGATGACGGATGGCGCTGCGGTTGCGCTCGCCCCAGCTGCGCGCGGCCAAGCCGCCGGGCTGCGCGCCCAGCGCCGCCGTCACCTTGCCTGCCGCGTCAAGCAGCAGTTGATGCCAGCTGGCGTAGTGCGGGTCAAGCAAATGCGACGGTTGCGCGCGCAGCAAGGCCCACACGGCGGCCTCGGCGCTGCTCTCACCGGGCCACGCGAAGTCCGCGTGCTTGCGCTTGACCCGCGCCACGAACGGCGCCAGCACTGCATTGGCAACCTCGGTGCGGAAGGCGCGCACCAGGCGGTAGTCCACGCTGGTGGTCGCCGCTCGTCCGCCCCAGGCGGCGGTGAGGTCGCGCAGGGGCTTGAGCGCAGGCTCGTCGTTGCCGGCCAACGTCTCCTGCAGCAGGCGCTGCCAGCGGGTGAGAAACAGCGCGTGGTCATCGAGCTGGATGTCGAGCAGGGCGCCGGGCGTGAACCTGCCGCGCGCCAGCAGGTCGTCGCGGATCTGCAGCGCACGTGCGCCAAGGTCGTGGCCGCCGTTGCCCAGTCGCGTCAGGTTCGCGCCGTCGACGATGCGGTTGTTTGCGGTCCACAGGCGGCTGTTGGCGGGGTCCTCGATGCGCGGGTAGGCAGCGGCTGCTGTCCAGCCCTGCCAGCCACTTCCGGGGATGGACCAGTCCGCTGGCAGCAGGGGATCGGCCGTGCCGCGCAACGGGATGCTGTTGCCGGCGATGGTCCAGCCGACGTGACCGGCACGGTCGGCGACCAGCAGGTTTTGCGCCGGCATGCCCAGCTGCGGAGCCAGCATCAATGCATCGCGCACGCTGCCGATGCGTTCCATGCGCATCAGGTCCAGGTTGTATGCGCGTGGCGCGCCAGCGGTCCAGGCCAGCGCCAACGGCGTGCCGTCGACATCGGTGCCGAGGATCGGACCGAAGCGCGTAAGCGCCACCTCCAGCGTGGTGTCTGCCTGGCCCTTGACCTGGACCTTTTCGACGGCGTGGGTCAGTGTCGCCCAGCCTCCAGGCACCTTGTAGCGTGACGGGTCGGCCGAATCGCGGATCACGCGCACCCAGTCCAGCCAGTCGCCATAACTGTTGGTGAAGCCCCATGCCACCTGGCCGTTGGAACCGACGACGATGGCCGGCGTGCCAGGCAGGCCGACGCCGCTGATGTCGCGCTGGCCGTTGGGTGCACTGGCGTCCGGGTAGCGCAGGCGCGTGCGGAACCAGATGTTGGGCACGCCCAGGTTTAGATGCATGTCGTTGGCGAGCATCGCCGCGCCGGTGGCGGTCAGTGCGCCGCCCACGGCGAAACTGTTGCTGCCCGGGTATTGCCTGTTGGTAGCTGGCAGCAGCGCGGCGGCGAGACCAGCAATACGACTCATGGACGGGTCGGCGCGCAGGTCCATCACTTGCGGTACGGGGATGACGGGCAGTGGTGACAGCGCACCGCGCAGCGGTGCCTCCCAATGCGCGTCCGGCGCCAGCAACAGATCCACGATTGGCCCAGGCAAGGTCGCATGCATCTGCGCCAGGCGCAGCTCGCGGATGTTGTTGCCGTTGCCGTTGAGGTTCAGGTACATGGCCGCGACCATCAGCACGCTGTCCTCGGCTCGCCATGGTCGCGGCGTGCTGCGCAGCAGCAGGTATTCCCACGGTCGCACGCGCAGGTCGGACAGGCCGGCGTTCACCCCGTCGGTGTAGCGCTGCAGTGCGCGCCGCTGATCCGCCGGCAACTGTGTCACTGCCTGGCGTGCGACCGCGCGCAGAAGGTGCCGGCGGTGATCGATGTCGGTCTGCAACGCTGCCGGCCCCACCAATGCCGCCAGCTCACCGGCGGGCATGCGCCGCATCAGGTCCATGGCAAAGAAGCGCTCCTGCGCGTGCACGTAGCCCAGCGCAAAGCTGATGTCGTCGCGGTTGCGGCCGGTGATCGTCACCGTGCCCAGCGCGTCGCGCTCGATACTCACCGCGCCGGCAAGGCTGCGCGTGGCGCGCGTGCCATCGAGGTGCGCCAGGCTGCCGCTGAGCAGCCAGTACAAGCCGGCCAGCAGCGCGGCGAGCACAACCACCAGCGCGATGCCCAGCCGCCGCGCTATCCGCCTGCCGGTTGCGGTCACGGTCGGTCAAACACGGCGAAGATCCCCGCGTACGGCTTGACCATGAAGCCTGGCGCACCGGCGTAGTCCGCGCCATCGACGTAGACCTGCGAGATCGTGCCGTCCAGGTACAGCGCATCGCGGCAGCCGATGTGCTCGCGGAACAGGCGCGCAAACGCATGGAAGTTGACCGGCACCTCGCTGACGGCAAACACCACCTGGGTCGGCGTTTTCGCGCACACGCCGCTGCGCCATTTGAGACTGCCCGAGTCGTCCAGGAATTGCGCGTTGAGCTTGCCGTCGATCACCAGCATGGGCCCCGATTGCGTGGCCCAGCGCGCGGCTTTGCCGTCGGCCTTGAAGTCCGCGCTGGTGCGCACCGCGGCGTGGCCGTCGGGGTAGACAACGAACACGCCGTTGGGCAGCAGCGAAAAATTGCCCGATGCCGGGTTGCCGTGTGCCAGGTTGAGCGGGACCAAGGTACGGCCGTCCTCCACGTGCAGGCCCAAAGGCGCCGATTGCGCGTCGTAGATGCCGGCGTTGGCGGCAAACAACAGGCGTTCGCCACGCGCTGCACCCCAGCGCTTGAGCGTCTCGATACTGCCGTAGGCGACGCCGCTTTGCGGGTCACGCCAGTGCAGTGACAGCGGCTCGCGCGCAATGTCCAGCTGCACGATGCGGTAGCTTTGCCCGTCAAAAGTCACCTCGGCGCTGTCCAGCGGCTGCGCCGCGCGCGTGCAGCCGGGCAGCGCAACCAGCGCAAGCCAGGCCAGCAGCGCGTGCAGCGCGAGGCGGCCGCGGCGGCGGTCGAGGGAGGACGCGCAAGGTCGGATCATCCGTCGATGGTCGCTGCCCGCGCGGATCGGCGCAAGCCATCGCGGCACGTTTGAGCGCGGCGCATCGACACAGCCGCTAAACTTGCCGCTTTGCACGGCGAGCGCGAACTTCATGCCCTACATGCCGATCGCCGCCACGCTGGGCTACGTGCTGTCCGCCGATCGCAGCCAGGTGCTGATGATCCACCGCAACACCCGCGCGGACGACCAGCACTGGGGCAAGTACAACGGACTGGGCGGCAAGATGGAGCCGGGCGAGGACATCGCCGCATGCATGCGCCGCGAGATCATGGAGGAGGCAGGCATCGAGTGCGTGACCATGCAGTTGCGCGGCACCATCAACTGGCCCGGCTTCGGCAAGCACGGCGAAGACTGGCTGGGCTTCTTGTTCCTGATCGACCAGTACCGCGGCGCACCGCTGGTCGCAAATCACGAAGGCACGCTGGAATGGGTACCGCGCGAACGTCTGCATGAATTGCCGATGTGGGAAGGCGACCGCCACTTCCTGCCACTGGTGTTCGACGCCGACCCACGCCCGTTTCACGGCGTGATGCCGTACAAGGATGGCCACATGCAGTCGTGGTCGTTCAGCCGCTAAGTCACGTCTTTTTAAGGCACGTCCGCCGTCCACTCCTTGCTGGCAAACTTGGTTTGCGCCGAGGCTTGGGCCTGCGCGAGCTCGTCGGCGTGCACGTTGTCGTCGGCCAGGCCGTGCAGGCGGCGGAAGGTGGCGATCATGTGTTCGATCACTGCTTGGCGCGACAGGCCGGTCTGGCTGCGCAGCGGATCCACGCGCTTGGCGGCGCTCAGAGTGCCCTTGTCCGACAGCTTTTCGCGGCCGATGCGCAACACGTCCACCATTTTCGCCGCGTCGATGTCGTAGGCCATGGTGACGTGGTGCAATACCGCGCCGCCGCGATGGACCTGCGCCGCACCGGCGATCTTGCCGCCGGCAGAAGTGATGTCGTTGAGCGGTTGGTACCACGCCTTGATGCCCAATTCGCCCAGTGCGGTGAGCACCCACTGGTCCATGTAGGCGTACGCCTCGCCGAAGGACAGGCCCTTGATCAGCGACAGCGGCGCGTAGATCGAATAGGTGATGGTGTTGCCCGGCTCGATGAACATCGCCCCGCCACCACTCACGCGCCGCACCACCGCGATGCCGTGGCGGCGCGCGGCGTCCATGTCCACCTCGTTGCGCAGCGACTGGAAGCGGCCGATCACCACCGCCGGCGAGGCCCATTCCCAGATGCGCAAGGTCGGTTTGCGCCGGCCGATGCCCACTTCGTGGGTGAGCACGTCGTCCAGCGCCATGTGCAGCGTTGGAGACTGGGCGCTGGCGTGGATCAGCTGCCAGTGGTGATCGCCCCAACCGGTGCGACTCATGCGTTGTCCCCTGGGTGCAGCGCGCGGTGGACGGCTTCGGCGATGGCCGCGGCCGAGACCCCGTACATCATCACGCCGACCGGCAGGCCGGCATCGATCGCCGCGGCCAGCGCCGGCCGGCCCAGGTCCGCACGCAGGCCTTCGAGCGCGGTATTGATGGCATGCAGTGCGTGGTCAGGCTCCAGGAAAAAATCGCCGCTGAGCTGCACGTCGGCCAGGCGTCCGTCACTTACCTGCAGGTCGATCACCACCAGCTTGCCGCCGGGCATCTTGTATTCGCCGTGCACGTCCACCCCTGTTGCTGACCGCCGCGCAAGGCGCGGCTGGCTGTGTCAATGCCCAAGCATAACGGCGACGCGCTGCCAACGCGTCGGGCGCGGAGAAAACTAGCGGCCGCGACCGTGGAAACGTCCGCCACCCACGCTGATGGACATGCTCACGCCGCCCGCCGGCTCGTCGCAACTGCCGTAGCGTTTGTCGACGCTGACGCTGCCGGTATTGAACGTGCCGGTGCCGACGTGGCTGCCGGTCATCACTCCCATGCCGACGCTGCCGTGCACCTGTGGCTGGTTGTAGGTCGAATCGTCGCAGGTCCGGGCGCTGGCCTCGGTGTTGCCCATGCGACCGCTGGTGTCGCCGTAGTACGCGCCCGGCGGGTTGGCAGCCGGATTCGTTGTACTGGCGCTGGTTGCAGGCGCGCTGGCCGGCGGCAACTTGAGGTTGAGCGGCGGGGGCGCTTGCGCGAAGGCCGCGCCGGCCAGCAGGCTGGCGGCAAGCGCGGCGAGATACGGGATACGGTTCATGCGTGCGCTCCGGGGAGGGGGGTCACCGCGCAACGCACGGTTGCGTGCACATCATGCTTGGAAAGGCGGCGGCACGGTAAGTTCCACCACAGGCACGACCGGTCGCCGTAGGGCGGGCACTGCCCGCCACATGGCTTCCCCCAGAGGGGTTCCTTATCGCCGGTGATCGCGGCGGGCAGTGCCCGCCCTGATTGCGTCAGGCGCTGGTCTCGATCCGCTCCACCCGACGCAGGCCACGTGGCAGCACGCCGCCGCGGCTGGCGCGTGCGCCGCCGTACTCGACCAGGTCGGCCCAGCGCAGCGTGAGCTTGCGCTGTCCCGCGTGCAGGGTGACTTCGCCCTTGCCCTCGGCAACCACGGCTACGCCGGCCACGCGTTCGTCACCGGACAGGCGCTTGGCGCGCGGGATCTCGATCAGCTTGTTGCCTTTGCCCCTGTCCAGTTCGGGCAGTTCGGCCACCGAGAACATCAGCAAATGACCTTCATTGGTGACCACCACGATGCGGTCGCGCGCCGGATCGGTACTGATGCGCGGCGCCAGGATGCGCGCGCCGTCGGCCAGGGCGATGATCTGCTTGCCGGCCTTGTTGCGTCCGAGCAACGCGCCGAAGCGGGTGACGAAGCCGTAGCCGAAGGTCGTGGCCAGCACCAGGTGCGTCTCGCTGTCGGCGGCGATGACCGCGTCGAAGCTGGCGCCGCCGGCGGGACTGAAACGCGCGGTGAGCGGCTCGCCGTTGCCGCGTGCCGAGGGCAGGGTGTGCGCGGCGGTGGAATAACTGCGACCGGCCGAATCGATGAAGGCCACCTGTTGCGTGGTGCGCGCGTTGGTCGTGGCCAGCATGCCGTCGCCTTCGCGATAGTTGAGGCCCTCGGCCTCCACGTCGTAGCCCTTGGCCGCGCGCGCGAAACCCTGGCGGCTTAGCACCACGGTGAGCGGCTCGCTGCTGACCAGTGCGCTTTCATCCAGCGCCTGCGCCACTTCGCGCTCCACCAGCGGCGAGCGCCGCGCGTCGCCGTAGCGTGTGGCGTCGGCGCGCAGCTCGTCCTTGATCAGGCTCTTCAGCTTGGCCGGTGACTTGAGCAGCACATTGAGACGCGCGCGTTCCTCTTCCAGCTGATCGCGCTCGGTGAGGATCTTTATCTCCTCCAGGCGCGCGAGCTGGCGCAGCTTTGTTTCCAGGATGTAATCGGTCTGCTCCTCGGAGAGCTTGAAGCGTGCCATCAACACGGCCTTGGGCTCATCCTCCGTGCGCACGATGTGAATCACCTCGTCCAGGTTGAGGTAGGCAATGCGCAGGCCTTCCAACAGGTGCAGGCGGCGTTCAACCTTGGCCAGGCGGTGGTTCAACCGGCGCGTGACCGTGGTGGTGCGAAAGTTCAACCACTCGGTGAGGATGCGTTTGAGATCCTTTACTTGCGGTCGACCGTCGAGGCCGATCATGTTGAGATTGACGCGGAAGCTGCGCTCCATGTCGGTAGTAGCGAACAGGTGCT
>JBDTIE010000135.1:0-3780 GCA_039936515.1 Rhodanobacter sp.
TCGAGCACGATGATGCCGGCCTGCGCCAGGCCGCGTTCCTTGACCGCCTGCTGCACGCGCTCGTGCTGCGCCAGGCGCAGGGTTTCATACAGGCTGCGTTGCGCGCCGGCCAGTTCCAGCGGCAACACGATTTCGGTCTTGGCCGGCAGGTCGGTCAGCACGTCTTGCTTGCGTCGGCGCAGCAGCAACGCGCCGATGCGCTGGTTTAGCCGCTGCTGGCGGTCGCGGTCGGCGTGCTTTTCGATCGGCGTGCGATAGAGCTTGTTGAACTGGCGCTCGCTGCCGAGCAGGCCCGGTTCCACCGCATCGAACTGCGCCCACAGCTCGCCGAGGTGGTTCTCCAGCGGCGTGCCAGTCATCGCCAGGCGGCGCGTGGCGGGAATGGTGCGCACCACCTTGGCCGCCTGGCTGTGCGCGTTCTTGATCGCCTGCGCCTCATCCAGCACCAGCAGCGAGAAGCGCGACTCGCGCAATCGCGCCTCGTCGCGCGGCAGCAGCGGATAGGTGGTGATCACCAGATCGTGGTCGGCGATGCGTGCATACAGTTCGGCGCGGTTGGCGCCGTGCAGCACCAGCACCTTGAGCATGGGCGCGAAGCGCGTGGTCTCGTCGCGCCAGTTGCCCACCAGCGAGGTGGGTGCCACCACCAGCGCCGGATGCTCAAGCCGGCCGCGTTGCTTTTCGCCCACGATGTGCGCCAGCACCTGCACGGTCTTGCCCAGGCCCATGTCGTCGGCAAGGATGCCGCCCAGGCCGGCGTCGGCAAGAAAGTCGAGCCAGGCCAGGCCTTCGCTCTGGTACGGCCGCAAGGTGGCGTTGAATCCGGGCGGGGTTGGTGCGCTGCGTGCGGCTTGCTGCAGCCGTTGCGCTTGCGCACGCAGCAGGTCGCCGCCATGCCATGGCAATTGCGCGGCGCTGCCCATGGCCGTGAGCGCGTCGGCGCGGGTGCGGTGCACGCGCAGTTGCTCGCCTTCGCCCTGCAGCCATTCCAGCAGCGGTTCGATCAGCGCGCGCAATCGCGCCAACGGGATGCGCACGCTGCGCATGGAGTCGAGCGCGACCGGCCAGGTGGCGTCGTCGCTCTCGTCCACGGGCGGGCGCAGCGGAAAGTCCGGGTCGTTCAACATGCGCCGCAGCAACGGCAGCAGATCCACGCGCGCGCCGCCGACGTCGATGCCAAGGCTCACGTCGAACCACTGGCTGCCGTGCGCCTGCACATCGGCGTGCCATTGCTCGATTTCCACGATGCGCTCGCGCGGAAAGTCGGCGCTGTATTCGATGGCGAATCCGGCGTGTTGCAGCTGGTCGATCACGTCCTGCCATTCGCTGGCCGGCAGCGGCGGTTTGTGTCGCAGCGGTTGCAGCAGCAGGTCGCCGTAATCAAGTTGGCGCGCATCGATGCCCAGGTTCTGCGCTTGCCAGCCTGCTTCCAGCAGTCCGGCCTGGCGCAGCGGCGTGGCAAAGGCCAGCTCGGCCGGGCGTCGGCGATGCACGGCATACACCTGCCCGTCGTGCAGGCGGTGCACGATGGTGCTGCTGATGTCGCGCGTGATCCGCACCGGGCCGTAGTCCCACGCCAGCCGTGCACAGCCGATGGCGACGCTGGCGCCGCCACGCGCACCGCGTGCGCGCACGACGCGCAGCAGCAGTACCGGTGAGGGATCGCAGTCCAGCTTCAGCAGCGGGCCGCGCTCTACCGGCATGGGCAGTGCCGCGGTGCGTGGTGATTCGCCCAGCCGCGCGCGCAGCATGGCGACCTGCTCGGGACGCACCGTGGGCACGCGTGCCAGGGCATCAAGCCAGCCTGCATCACCGTCGGTCTGGCCGAAACGATGCTCGCGCGGCTGCACGTACCACAGCCGGGCGCCGCGCAGCAGCAGCGTTGCCGCGTCGGCTTGGACCTCGGCGATCAGGCTCTGGCTGCCGTCGATGGCGTCTTTCCAGCGGGTTTGCAGCGCCAGCACCGGACCACGTGCCAGCGGCACGGAACCGCGCTCGTGGAACACCGGGTAAATCGCCAGCAAGGTGTCGAGCGCCTGTTCCTGGTATTCGGCCTGCACCGGGATCCAGTCACCGCGGCCGGCCGCGTGCACGCGCGGGCCTTGCAGCAGCACGGCCAATGCCGCGGTCACGGCGGCGCTCCAGCCTTCGGCAGGCGCCGGTACCGGCCCATGTGGCGCGGCCAGTTGCAGTGGCTGGGGATCGACCAGGTGGGCCATCGCGGCTGCGTTCCTGCTGCCGCGCGTGGGGCGCATCCACGCCAAGTTGACCAGCAGTTGCGGTGGCGTGCTACCGGACTCGCCGCGCAGCAGGATGCCGAACTGGCGGCCAGTCTCGGCGACAAACTGGCGCGTCCCGGCCTGCGCTTGATCCAGTGCGCGCAGCCATTGCGTCCACTGCGGCAACGGGTCGGGATTGAACGGAACGGCCAGGGTCGGCTCTGCGCCTTGGGGTGATCCCATGGCTTTGCCGGCGTGGCGCGCGCCGTCGCCATGCGCACCCGGCCACTCGCCCAACGCCAGCAGTTGCGTGGCCAGCAGCACCGCGACCACATGTTTGCAGCCGGCCACCAGCGGACAGGTGCAATCGCTGGCCAGGCGCAATGCGCCTTCGTACAGCGAAAGACGGATCGTGCAGCGGTAGGGTTCCAGCGCCGAGCCGCGCACCACGCCAAGCAGCACGTCCATGCCGGTCTTCTGTTGGTGGTGCAGGGCAATGACGCGGCCTGAGCGGAAATACCTTGTCCCGCGCTGCATCGCCGCCTCGTCGAAGCCCTCGTTCCATGGCGCGGCGCCGAGCATGTACTGGAGTTGCAGCGTATCCATGGGTTCCGTGATGTTGAATGCAAACTCCCTGATTCTGGCATGCGCCAGAGCCAGCGGAGGCCGGTGTTGCCCGGATGTGCATGCTGTTGATGCCCACGCTCACCGTGTATTGACCACGGCATCTGTCTACTTGGCACTTGTTCGCAACGCAGAGGCAACCATGACCGACCCAGGCAACAAGCCGGACTTTTCCAACGTGCGCAGCGAAGTGCGTTCGCAGGCCGAGGACATGTCCCCGGCCAGCAAGGCGGATTTCAGTGACGTGCATTCGCACGTCAGCTCCACCGCCGATTCCGACACCAACTACGAGGTACGCAGCGGCGACACGCTGTCGCGCATTGCCCGTCATTTCTATGACGACGCCAATGCCTGGCGGCGGATTTTCGATGCCAATCGTGACCAGTTGACCGACCCGGACCTCATCAAGCCCGGGCAGATGCTGAAGATTCCAGCCAAGTCCTGAGCACCGACCCACCCCTTACCCACGGAGATAACCGACGATGATCAACCCCAATCTGCGCAAGCCACTGCTTCTGGTCGCCACCCTGAGCGCGGCGCTGGCGCTGGGCGCCTGCAGCAAGGCCGACGACGCCAACACCGCCTCGACCATGCCGCCGCCGGCGGCCACGGTGATGGCGCCGGCCGCACCGATGCCAACGGACACCAATGGCGCGGTCACCGTCGCTTCGGTGGACCTGGGTTCCAAGGTTGGCGCGGACAACCGCATCACCGCCGCAGGTGACAGTTTTGCCCCGGCAGATGACATCTACGCCACGGTGCTGACCAATGGCGCGGGCAATGCCACACTGGTTGCCAAGTGGACCTACCAGGATGGCCAGGTGGTGCACGAGGATACCAAGACCATCAACGCCCAGGGCCAGGAAGCCACCGCCTTCATGATCAACAAGCCCGACGGGTTCCCGACCGGCAACTACAAGGTGACTGTGTCGTTGAA
>JBDTIE010000136.1:0-6583 GCA_039936515.1 Rhodanobacter sp.
AGCCGCTTGTCGGCACGTACCGGCGTGCCCTTGTCGCGACTGCTGTTGCCGATGGCATTTTGCATCCTGGCAGCGACCAACCTCACGCTGATCGCCAACTCCTCGCTGATCGTGTTGAACGACCTGATCGCCAGCGCCAACGCCAACTTGTTGCCTGGCGCGCACACCATTCCCAAGTTCGGCTTGTTCAGCGTGACTCCGATCGGCCTGGCGCTGGCAGCAGTCGGTGTGGGCTATTTCTACCTGTTCGGCCGCAAGCTGGTACCCGGCCACGAAGACCAGCGGCTGAAGGTCACGCCCGGGCGCACGGAAAGCTACTTCGCCGAGACCTATGGCATCGTCGGCGAAACCGCCGAGCTCACCGTCACCGCCGAAAGCCCGCTGGTGGGCATGAGCATCGGCGAGGTCGAGCAGCTGCACAATTCGCCGCTGATCCTGGCGATCAAGAGTGGCAACGACGCACGCATGGCGCCACCGGCCGACCATGTTATCTGGGTCGGCTCGGTGCTTGGCGTGCTCGGCCCGCGCGAGCAACTCAACCAGTTTGCCAACAACCAGCTGTGCCGGCTGTCCACGCGCATGCGGCAGTTGGGCGAGTTGTTCAATCCCACCCGCGCGGGAATTTCCGAAGTGGTGATCCCGCCGGTGTCGCGCTTCATCAAGCAGACCATTGGCGAGCTGCGGTTGCGCAAGCGCTTTGGCATCTCCGTGCTGGCGGTCACACGCGGCGACCAGGTATTCCACGACGACGTGCGCGCGATCAGCCTGCGCGCCGGCGACACCGTGGTGCTGCACAGCAACTGGCGTGACCTGTCGTTGGCGGCCGAGGACAAGGACCTGGTGGTCGTCACCGACATCCCCAAGGAGGAGCAGCGTCCTGGCAAGATCTGGCAGGCGGTGGGCTTCTTCATGATGGCGCAAGGCCTGGCGCTGTTCACCAACCTGGACCTGTCGGTGGCGATGATGACCGGCGCCATCGCCATGCTGCTGTCGGGCGTGCTCAACATGGACGAGGCGTACCGGGCGATCAACTGGAAGACGGTGTTTGTCATCGCCTGCCTGATCCCGCTGGGCTGGTCGATGGATTCCACCGGAACCGCCGCATGGCTGGCGCAGCAAGTGGTGCACTACTTCGGTGCCGGCTCGCCTTATGTGTTGCAAGTGGTGCTGGCGATACTCACGCTGCTGTTCTCGCAGGTGATGTCCAACGTCGGCGCCACGGTGATGATGGTGCCGGTGGCCATCAGCGTGGCTGTCGCCACCGGCGCCAACCCGTCGGCCTACGCGTTGATCGTGGCCGTGTCCTCGTCCAACACCTTCCTGCTCAGCTCCGGTCACCCGGCGCTGATGATGGTCACCGGACCGGGCGGTTATAAAGGCAAGGACTTCCTGCGCGTGGGCTTGCCGCTGACCGGCGCGATCCTTGTCGTCACCCTGATCGCCATCAACCTGATGTTTCATTGATCGGCAAGGCTTTTTCGGTAGGGCGGGCACTGCCCACCGCCACTTCGCGCTTCTCGTGATGCCAGCCAAAAGCGGCGGGCGGTGCACGCCTACGAGAGCAACCTGCGGCGTCCTGAACCACGCCGACTATCATTGCCGCGATTCGACCCACAAGGAACCCAAGGATGACCGCGCTCCCCTGCTTCAAGGCCTACGACATCCGCGGGCGCGTACCCGACGAGCTCGACGAAGACCTGGCACGCAAGATTGGCCTGGCCATGGCCGGGCAACTTGGACCGGGACCGGTCGTGGTCGGGCGCGACGTGCGCCTGAGCAGTCCATCATTGCAGGCTGCACTCAGCGACGGCTTGCACGCCGCCGGACGCGAAGTGATCGACATCGGCGTGGGCGGCACGGAAGAGGTGTACTTCCAGACCGCGCATCTGCGCGCCGCCGGCGGCGTGATGATCACCGCCAGCCATAACCCGATGGACTACAACGGCATGAAGCTGGTGCGCGAAGGTTCGCGTCCAATCAGCGGCGACAGCGGGCTGTTCGCCATCCGCGATTTCGCCGCGGCTTGCACACAATCCATCCCTGCGTCCACCGCCGCGCCGCGCGTGATGGCGGACAAGTCCGCCTACATCGAGCATCTGCTCAGCTACGTCCAGCGCGACCGCCTGCAGCCGCTGAAAATTGTCGTCAACGCCGGCAACGGCGGGGCGGGCCTGATCGTCGACCAGCTCGCGCCGCACCTGCCCTTCCAGTTCATCCGATTGCAGCATGAGGCGGACGGCCACTTCCCCAACGGCATCCCCAACCCGCTGCTGCCCGAACGCCGCGCCACCACGGCCGAGGCGGTGCGCGCTCACGGCGCCGATCTTGGCGTGGCCTGGGACGGCGACTTCGACCGCTGCTTTTTCTTTGACGCCGACGGCCGTTTTATCGAGGGCTACTACTTGGTGGGCCTGCTGGCCAGTGCGCTGCTGGCGCGTCACCCCGGCGGCAAGATCATCCACGACCCGCGGCTGGTGTGGAACACGGTGGACATGGTGCGCGCGGCCGGCGGCATCCCCATCATGAGCAAGACCGGCCACGCCTTCATCAAGGAACGCATGCGCGCCGAAGACGCCATCTACGGCGGGGAGATGAGCGCGCATCACTACTTCCGCGACTTTGCCTACTGCGACTCCGGCATGATTCCGTGGCTGCTGATCGCCGGCCTGATCTGCAGCCGTGGCCTGTCGCTGGCGCAGATGGTGGAAGACCGCATGCGCGCCTTTCCATGCAGCGGCGAGATCAATTTCAAGGTCGCTGACACCGCCGCCGCGACCGAACGGGTGATGGCGCATTACGCGACGCAGGCGCCCACGCTCGACCACACCGACGGCATCAGTGCGGACTTCGGCAACTGGCGCTTCAATCTGCGCAATTCCAACACCGAACCGCTGTTGCGACTCAACGTGGAGTCGCGCGCCGATCCCACGCTGTTGCGCGAACGCACCGACGAGATCTCGACGCTGATCAATGGCTGACAACGCACCTGGCCATTGACGGCAACTTCGTCGGCTACTGCTCCAGCCACACCACGCCATCGCGCACCGTGACCGTCAACTCGCGCAGGGAATCGCCGCAACACGGGCCGGCGATACACGTGCCGCTGGTTTGCTGAAAGGTGGCGCCATGCACGGCGCAGATCAGCGTGTCGTGCTTGAGCAGAAACTTGCCTGGCGCGTAGTCCAGGCGGCGCCCGGCGTGCGGGCAGACATTGACATAGGCATGCACGGCGCCGTCGCGGCGCAGCACGATCACGCTTTCCTCGCCCTCGGCGAGCACCGCATCGACCGCGGTGGCGCCACTTTGGGGAATATCCTCCAGCCGGCACAAGGCCTGGGTGGCGGGCGCGCCAACGGCAGGTGATGTATCCATCGGCACTTGCCTCGTAGGTCGTGTGGCCCCATGGTTACACACGCAAGTCATTGATTTTACCACATGGATTTTTAACACATGGCTTTTTCACTGCACTCGATGCGCCGCCCCCGCCACCCGCTCGCACGCGCGCTGTCGCTGCTGCTGGGGCTCGCGTTGCTCGGTCTGCTGCTGGTGTTTGGGCTGATGGTGGCCGGCGTGCTGCTGGTTGGTGGCGGCATGTTGCTGGCGTGGCGTTACTGGACCACGCGCGGCCGCATGACCGCGCCTTCCGCAGCTCGCAAGAGCCCGCCGCAAGTGCTGGAAGGCGAATTCGTGGTGATCCAGCCGACGCACTCTGCGACGCACTGAGGCCGGCCCGATTCACGCAGGCCGCGTTGCCGCAAAGTTTCCCGCGTCCGGCCGCCTCCGCACGCCGCAAGCCGCGTGCCGCAGCCATGCCTCACGACGACTGAACCAGCCGCGCACCAGGTTGCGCGCTGGCCGATAATGCGCGTCCCCCACTCGATACCCGCCCATGGCTGAGACCCTCGCCGGCGACGCGCCACGCGCGCCGCATCCGCTGTCCGATCCACGCGTGCTGGTGCCGTTGTCGATGGGCGCCCTGTACCTGATCTGGGGTTCGACCTATCTGGGTATCCGCTTTGCGCTGGAAAGCTACCCGCCATTTCTGCTCGCCGGCTTGCGCTTTTTCGGCGCGGGAACGGTGTTTTACGCCTTCCTGCGCTTGCGCGGCATGGCCGCGCCTACGGCGCTGCAGTGGCGCAATGCGGCGTTCACCAGCGTATTGCTGCTGGGCCTGGGCAACGGCCTGGTCTGCTATGCCGAACAGGACGTGGGCTCGGGCATTGCCGCGGTAGCGGTGGCCAGCATGCCGTTGTTCGCGGCGCTGTTCACGGGCATGTACGGGGAGTGGCCCAATGTGCGCGAGACGATCGGGCTGGTGATCGGTTTCAGCGGCGTGGTGGTGTTGAACCTGGGCAGCAGCCTGTCCGGTTCGCGCCTGGGTGCCCTGGCGTTGCTGGTGGCAGCCGCCTCATGGGCGCTGGGTTCGGCATGGAGCCGCCGGCGCGAGATGCCACCCGGGCCGATGAACACCGCCGCGCAAATGCTGTGTGGAAGTGCCGTGCTCCTGGTTTTCAGCCTGCTGGGCGGGGAGCACCTGCCAGCGCACCCGACGTTGCGCTCCACACTGGCAATCGTGTATCTGGCGGTCTTCGGCTCCATCATCGCCTTCAGCGCGTACCTGTACGTGCTCAAGCGCGCGCGTCCTTCGCTGGCCACCAGCTACGCGTACGTGAACCCGCCCGTGGCAGTGTTGCTGGGCGTGTTGCTGGCTGGCGAACACATCGGCCCGATCGACCTGCTGGGCATGGCCGTCATCGTGGCCGGCGTGGTGGTCATCACGCTGACCAAGCCGAAGCGGGCCGCCAGGAACACGTAGACGCGCTGCCGATCAAACATCTTCGACGATGGTCGCTCTTGCCGACCTGGTCGCTCGGGCGCGACGATGTCGCGATGATCCGGGGAGAGCTGCATGAACGCATCACAGGACGGGTGGATGGCGCGAGCTGCCTTGCGCAGCGCGGCGTGGTCGGAGCGCTGGTTTCCCGACGCGTGGGTATTTGCCGCGCTGGGCGTGGTGCTGGTCACCTTGGCCGCACTGGCCTTTGGCGCCACGCCGGTGGCTGCAGTGAACGCCTTTGGTGACGGCTTCTGGAGCCTGATCCCATTCACCATGCAAATGGCGTTTGTGGTGATCGGCGGCTACGTGCTGGCCACCGCGCCGGTGGTGGCGCGCTTCATCGACGTGCTGGCGCGCGCGCCGCGCACGGGACGCGGCGCGATAGTCTACGTAGCGTTGGCCAGCATGCTTGCGTCACTGCTGAGCTGGGGTTTCTCGCTGGTATTCGGCGGGCTGCTGGTGCGTGCACTGGCACGTCGCAGCGACCTGCGCATGGACTACCGCGCGGCCGGCGCGGCAGCGTATCTGGGCCTGGGTGCGATCTGGGCGATGGGGCTGTCCTCCTCCGCGGCGCAGTTGCAGGCCAATCCGGGCAGCATGCCGCCGGGACTGCTGGCGATTACCGGCGTCCTGCCTTTCAGCCAGACGATCTTCCTGTGGCAATCGATCGTGTTGACCTGCGTGCTGATCGCGGTGTCGTTGCTGATCTGCTGGACCACCGCGCCGTCGGACGCCAACGCGCGCACTGCGCAGGATTTCGCCATCAGCGCCGATTCCACCCCGGCGTTGCCGCCGCGTACGCGCCCAGGCGAGTGGCTGGAATACAGCCCGCTGCTGTCCATGGCCATCGGCCTGCTGGGCCTGGGCTGGCTCGGCCACGAGTTCGCCAGCAAGGGCGCGGTCAGCGCCATCGCCAACCTCAACACCTACAACCTGCTGTTCCTGACGCTGGGCATCCTGCTGCACTGGCGCCCGCGCAGCTTTCTTGATGCGGTGACACGCGCGGTGCCAAGCACCGCCGGCGTGCTGATCCAGTTTCCGCTGTATGGCGGTATCGCCGCGCTGCTGACCAAGGCGGCCGGCTTCAACGGAGAGACGCTGGCGCACCGCCTGTCCAACCTGTTCGTGCATATCGCCAGCACCGACACATTCCCGTTGGTGATGGGCGCGTACTCCGCGGTGCTGGGCTTTTTCGTGCCATCGGGCGGCGGCAAATGGCTGGTCGAGGCACCGTACGTGATGCAGGCCGCCAACGACCTGCACGTCCACCTGGGCTGGGCGGTGCAGGTCTACAACGCCGCCGAAGCCTTGCCGAACCTGATCAACCCGTTCTGGATGCTGCCGTTGCTGGGCGTGCTTGGCTTGCGCGCACGCGACGTGGTCGGTTACACCTTCATGCAACTGCTGGTGCACGTGCCATTGGTGCTGGGCATGCTGTGGCTGCTCGGACTGACGCTGGACTACATTCCCCCGGTCATGCCGTAATTCCCGCCTGGATCAATACGCACCGCCTCTACGCTCCCCAGGCTTGGCGGGGGGAGCGGCAGAAGGATTGTCACAGCTCGCGCAGCGCGGTTGTCACCGGCAAGCGTGCGGCGCGCAGGGCCGGGAACAGACCGCCGATGAAGCCGATGGCCATGGCCCACTTGATACCCAGCCACAGCAACGCCGGCGAGACCTTGAACTGGAACACCACCTGGGTGAAGTTGGAGCCCAGGGTGGAGGCGGTGTAGCCGTTGAAGATCA
>JBDTIE010000137.1:0-3919 GCA_039936515.1 Rhodanobacter sp.
GTCAGCTCCAGCAGCGTGGCTTGCACGTCCGCGGCGGTCGTCTTCGGGCCGACGACGTGGGTGCGCAACCAGTCGAGGTGGAAATATTCGCGGCCAGTACTCTTGGGTGCAGGCGCGGCGAAATAGGGGTCGGCCAGCAGCGCAGCGAGCAGGGCGTCGTCCACCTGGCCGCTCGCGGCGAAGGCACCGTCACGATCAAACGCCTCGCCACGCTGTTGCATGCACCAGGCGTCAAGCAGGCAGCTTGCCGGGCCGGTGTCGAACCCCGACACGGCGCCATCGCCACGCAGCACGCTGATATTGGCGATGCCGCCCAGGTTCAGCACCACCGTCGTCCGCGGCGGGTCGGCAAACAGCTTGGCATGCAGTACCGGCACCAGCGGCGCGCCTTGGCCGCCGGCAGCGACGTCGGCGCGGCGGAAGTCCGCCACCACGTCGATGCCGCACCGCTCGGCGATGACCGTGGGGTCGCCGATCTGCAAGCTGAAGGGATGGGCGCCGGCTGGGCGATGACGCAGCGTTTGCCCATGCGAGCCGATGGCCCGCACCGTTTGTGGTGAGGTGCCGCTGGCTTCCAGCAGATGCCTTGCGGCATTGGCGAAACACTCGCCGACCTCGACATCCAGCCGTCCAAAGGCGTCGAGATCGAGCGCCGTACCGGCTTGGGCCACGCTCAGCAGCCGCTGGCGCAGGGCATCAGGCCAGGGCTCGACATGCGCGGCATGCAGGCGTGGCCAGTCTTGCGCAAAATCCACCAGCACCGCGTCGATGCCGTCCGCGCTGGTGCCGGAAATCAAACCGACGTACAGCGCGTCGGCAATGTCCATGCGATCAGTTGTCGTTGTTGCTGGTCGAGGCCACGCGCGCCAGTTGCAGGCGGCTGTCCAGCTCGGTCAGGCGCGCCATCTGCGGGCGCACTACCTCGGCTTTGAAGCGCGCCAGTTGCGCCGCAGGCAGCACTTCGGGCTTGGGCAGAGTCACGGTCTGCGGGTTGCGTTGCGTGCCATTGACGCGAAACTCGTAATGCAGATGCGGTCCGGTTGCCAACCCGGTCATGCCAACGAAACCGATGACCTGTCCCTGGCGCACGTGCTGGCCGACCTTTTCCGAGGCAAAGCGCGACATGTGGCCGTAGGCGGTACTGATCGTCCCGCTGTGCTGGATGACCACGAAATTGCCGTAGCCACGCTCCCAGCCGCGGAACTTGATGACGCCGTCGCCGGCAGCGTGGATTGGCGTGCCGGTGGGCGCGGCGTAGTCCACGCCCTTGTGCGCGCGCATGCGGCCAAGGATCGGATGGAAGCGCGCGCTGCTGAAGGTCGAAGAGATGCGCGTGAAATCCACCGGGATGCGCAGGAAGGATTTCTGGATCGGCCGGCCATCCTCACTGAACCAGCCCCAGTCGCCATCGGCCTTCTTGAAGCGGTAGGCGGTGTAGCGCTTGCCCTGGTTGACGAACTCGGCGGCAACAATGTTGCCTTCGCCATAGCGCATGCCGTCGCGGTAAATGTCGTCGTAGATGACGGTGAAGCTGTCGCCTGCGCGCAGATCCTGCACGAAGTCGATGTCGTACTTGAACAGGTCCGCGAGCTTGCCCACCATCGCCGCGTTCATGCCGGCCTGGTCGCCTGCGGCATACAGGCTGCTGCGGATCACGCCGTGGGCCACCTGCTCGCGCAGGTCCATGTCGCGCTTGTGGATCGCCACGGTCGGGGTGCTGCCGTCCAGGCGCACGGTGGCGCGGCTGGCCTCGTCCTTGTCAAAACGCATGCCCTTGAGCGCGCCATCGCTGTCGAGCAGGAAGTCGAATTCCTGCCCGGGACGGATGTTGTGCAACGCCGTCTTGGCGTTGCCGGCAGCATCCATGACGTTCTGCAGGTCGGTCATGCTCAGGCCGCGGCCACTGAAGATGTCCGACAGGGTTTGTCCGGGCTTGACACGCACGACCTGCCAGTCGTCGACCGTGGCCGCGGCGCTCACTGGCGCAACGCGTGGCAGTGGCAAGGCCAGCAGGGAGTGGGCCTCCGGCAGCGGCGCAGGGCGCATGGCGCTGGCCCACGCTGGCATCAGGAAGCCGGACAACAACGTGATCAGCAGCGCAGTTCCGGCCAGCACCAAGCGCTCGCGATGCCAAAGCAGCGGCTCGACTTCCGTACTGCGATTGAACGACCAATGGGCGCAATGTTCGTAGAAACGCGAGTGCCGACGCTGCGCCTTGCGGCAGATGGCCCGCTTGCGCGCCCACGACGCCCCCCGCTTTCCTTCGATCATGCTCGTACCACCCCGTGCAAATGCGCAAACATCGCGTACCATAACGGTCATGTGTAAATCGCGTCAACGCCTTTCCGATCAACGGTTTGCAGGGCTTTCCCGGTTAACGCACAATTAACGTCCAGCGCACACTCGGCCGTTTCGCCCGCCGGTTTGCCGTCACCAGGATTGAAGGAAAGGCATGAGCGAGCTGGATCAGGCGCTAGCAGTCATCGCGCGCGGCGCCGACGAAATCATCAAGCTGGACGGGCTGCGATCGCGTCTGGCCAGCAGGCAGGCGCTGCGGGTCAAGGCCGGCTTTGACCCCACCGCGCCAGACCTGCACTTGGGCCATACGGTGCTGCTGAACAAGATGCGCCAGTTCCAGGACCTGGGTCATCAGGTGATTTTCCTGATCGGCGACTTCACCGGCATGATCGGCGACCCGACGGGCAAGAACATCACGCGCAAGCCGCTGAGCCGAGAAGATGTGCTGGCCAACGCGCGGACTTACGCCAGCCAGGTGTACAAGGTGCTCGATCCAGCACGCACCGAGCTGCGCTTCAACTCGGAGTGGTTCGGGCAGATGTCGGCCGCCGACATGATCAAGCTCGCGGCGCAACATACCGTCGCGCGCATGCTCGAGCGCGATGACTTCACCAAGCGCTACGCCGCGCAGCAGCCCATCGCCATCCACGAATTCCTCTATCCGCTGGTGCAGGGTTACGACTCGGTGGCGCTCAAGGCCGATGTGGAGCTCGGTGGCACCGACCAGAAGTTCAACCTACTGATGGGGCGTGCGCTGCAGGAGCATCACGGCCAGAGCCCGCAGGTCGTGCTGACCATGCCGCTGCTGGAAGGCATCGATGGCGTCAACAAGATGTCCAAGTCGCTGGGCAATTACATCGGCATTAAGGAGCCGGCCATCGACATGGTCACCAAGACCATGAAAATTGGCGACGAGTTGATGTGGCGCTGGTTCGAGTTGCTGAGCTTTGATGTCTCCATGGACGCGCTGGCGCAGCTGCGAGTCGACGTCGCCGCCGGCGAACTCAACCCACGCGATGTCAAGCTGCGCCTGGCGCGCGAGCTGGCGACCCGCTTCCACGATGCTGCCGCCGCGGAACAGGCCATTGCCGGCTGGCACGCCGTGGTACGTGGCCAGGGCGATACTTCGATCCTGCCGCAACGGGACATCGTCGTGGCGGCGGACGGCTTGCGCCTGGGCGCGCTGCTCACCGCCGCCGGTCTCACTTCCAGCAACTCCGACGCCAGCCGCAAGCTGCGCGAACGGGCGGTGCGCATCGATGCCCAGGTGGTTGAAGACGCACAGCTTGTGTTCAGCGCCGGATTCGAGGGCGTGCTGCAGGTCGGCAAGCGCAATTTTGCCCGCGTGCGGCTGGTACTCGCTGCCGCGTAGCGTGCCTGCGGGCTGGTCGCATCGGCCGCCCCTTGCGAAAAAAACGTGAAGCCGTAAAATGCGCGTCCCGCTGCTCTGCATGCGTCCCTTTCGCCCCGTTGTCGGACCGCAAAAAAGGCGTCCACCTGCTGTTGACGGGCCTCAAAAGCGATGTAGAATGGGCGGCTCGCTCAGGACGAAATGTCCTGGGTCGTCATCGAGGAATCGGTGGCAAGTGACTGATCTTTGACAGTGTGCGCAGGTGAATTG
>JBDTIE010000138.1:0-12753 GCA_039936515.1 Rhodanobacter sp.
TTGGTCCGTTCATTGCCGCCGCCGGCGGGGTATGGTTTATCGCAGGTGACCGGTTGCTGGCGATCTACCTGCGCTGGTCCGGCCTGCAGTGAGCGCTCCGGCGCTGGTGGTCGCGCTGACCGGCGGCATCGCCGCGGGCAAGAGCGCGGTGACCGGGCGGTTCCAGGCGCTTGGCGTGCCGGTTTACGACGCCGATGTGGCCGCGCGCGAAGTGATCGCGCCGGGCACCCTGGGACTGGCCGCCGTGGTCCACGCGTTTGGTGCGAAGGCGCTGGGCAAGGATGGCGCGCTTGACCGTCCGGCCATGCGCAAACGCGTGTTTGCCGACGTCGACGCGCGCCGCAAACTGGAAGCGATCATCCACCCGCACGTGCGCCAGTGGCTGCGCAGACACGCCGCCCATTGTGCCGACGCGTACTGCATCCTGGCCATCCCGCTGCTGGCTGAGAGTCGAGCCCAATACCGTTGGGTGGACCGCGTGCTGGTGGTCGATGTCCCCGAAACCGTGCAGCTTGCACGATTGCTGGCGCGCGACGGCATTGACCAGGCCCTTGCCCAGCGCATGCTGGCCCAACAAGCCACGCGCACCGAACGCCTGGCCATAGCCGATGACGTGCTCGACAACAGCGGCCCGGAAGCGGCCTTGGACGCCGCGGTCCTCGCCCTGCACCGACGTTACCTGGCGCTGGCCGGGGGCGCACCCGGCGACCAGCCCCAGCCCGACGACAGCGTCCGCTAGCGGCGGCACTGCGCCAGACAGCAACTAGTCAGTCAGCCTCGCCTGCTGTCAGTCACGTCCACGTCCACGTCCACGTCGACGCGCTCAACGCGTGCCCAGCAACGCCTGCAGGACGGGCTGGTCGGCGGCGGTGAGCACGGCCACATCAATCTGCCCGGGCAGCAACCAGCGCAGCAGCTGGCCTTCGGCCGAACGCGCGACACCCGTCCATTCCAGCACGCGCCACGCGTCCAGGCGCAGGTCACATCCTGCATAGCGCCACGGCACCACGATCAGCGGCTCGGCGCGCAGCACGGTGATGTCCAGCTCCTCGGCCAATTCGCGCGCCAGCGTCCCGATCGGCGTTTCGCCCGGTTCGCTTTTGCCACCGGGAAATTCCCATTGGCCCGCCAGGTGTTTGCCTGCCGGACGTTGGGCAATCAATACACGCCCGTGCACATCGAGCAGGATCCCCGCCAGCACGTGGATCATGCGTGCGCCCCGACTCAACTCTTGCGCAGGTACTCGACCATGTCGAACGCGCAGGCATGCCTGTCGTCGGCAGGGTGGTGCACGCGCGACAACTCGGTCCACTCGCTGAAAGGCACGCCGGGGAAGAAGGTGTCGGCGCCGTCGATGGCGGTGGCGACCCAGGTCAGATAAAGGTGGCGGGCAAGCGGCAAGGCTTCGGCGAAGACCATGGCGCCGCCGATGACCATCAGGTCGTCGCTCTCGTCATTCCCCACCGCCTCCTGCAACGAGCGCACGGTCTGCTGGCCCACGTACGGCGCGTCATGCCGGCGTGTCAGTACCAGGTTGGTACGGTCCGGCAGCACGCGACCAATGGACAACGCGGTGTGATAACCCATCAGCACGCGCTTGCCCACGGTCAGGCGCTTGAACCAGCGCAGGTCCTCGGGCAGGTGCCACGGCAACTGGCCGTTGCGGCCAATGGCGAGGTTTTCGTCGAGCGCCGCGATCAGCGAGATGGCCATGCACACTCCTTGAGGTGGATATCGTCACCCATTGTATCGGCCGGCGATGGCCTTGCGCCTACACTGCGACGGCGGCCTTGATAGCCGGGTGCGGATCGTAGCCTTCCACGCCGACGTCCTCGTAGCGAAAATCGAAAATCGAGTGCACATCCGGGTTCAGCCGCAACCGCGGCACCGCGCGAGGTGTACGACTCAACTGCAGGCGCGCCTGCTCGACATGGTTGTTGTACAGGTGCGCGTCGCCCAGCGTGTGCACGAAATCGCCCACCGCCAGACCGCAGACCTGGGCCACCATGTGCGTGAGCAGCGCATAGCTGGCGATATTGAACGGCACGCCCAGGAAGATGTCGCCCGAGCGCTGGTAAAGCTGGCAGCTTAAACGCCCGTCGGCGACGTAAAACTGGAACAACGCGTGGCACGGCTGCAGCGCCATCTTCGGCAACTCACCGACGTTCCAGGCGCTGACCACCAACCGTCGCGAATCCGGATTGCGCCGGATTTCATCGACCACCCACGCAATCTGGTCAACCACGCCGCCATTGGCCATCGGCCACGCCCGCCATTGCCGTCCGTAGACGGGCCCCAGATTGCCATTGGCGTCGGCCCACTCGTCCCAGATGCCGACACCGTGCTGCTTGAGATAGGCGGTGTTGGTGTCGCCACGCAGGAACCAGATCAGCTCGTGCACGATGGATTTGAGATGCAGCTTCTTGGTCGTGACCAGCGGAAAGCCCTGTGCCAGATCAAACCGCATCTGCCAGCCAAACACGCTGCGCGTGCCGGTGCCGGTGCGGTCGGACTTGGGCGTGCCGTGTTCAAGCACGTGGCGCAGAAGGTCGAGGTACGGCTGCATGGATCAATCCTGTGTGGCGGCTACAACCTGGTGTCGCGCGTCTGGATAGGCTCCGGCGTCGGCGCCAGCGGCAAGCTGGGTGCGCGGCGCGAAAGTGCGATCAGCCACAGGCCCACGGCGATCAGCGGCAACGATTGCAGCTGCCCCATCGTCACCCAGCCCCAGGCCAGGTAGCCCAGTTGCGGATCCGGCACGCGCACGAACTCCACCGCAAAGCGGAACACGCCATACAACAACGCGAACAGACCGGACACCAGATAACGCGGCCGTGGCCGCAGCGACACCAGCCACACCACGACGAACAACAGCGCTCCCTCAAGCAGCATTTCGTACAACTGCGAGGGATGCCGCGCCAGTCCTCCGAACTGCTGCATTTGCTGCATCAACGCGGGATCGGTGGCGGACAGCGCCAGGTCTTCGCCGCGCGCATGCGGGAAAATCATGCCCCACGCCTGCGTTGTCGGTTTGCCCCAGAGTTCGCCGTTGATGAAGTTGCCCAACCGGCCAAGGCCCAGGCCCAGCGGCACCAGCGGCGCGACAAAATCCATGGTGTCGAAAAAATGCAGGTGCACGCGACGCGACCACCACCAGCTCGCCGCCAGCACGCCCAGCAGGCCGCCGTGGAAACTCATCCCGCCGTCCCACACCTTGAACAGGGCCAGCGGGTCGGTCCATATCCAGTGCGGGCCACCTTCGTAATAGAACAGCATGTACCAGAGCCGGCCGCCGACAATGACGCCCAGCATGCCGTAGAAAAACAGGTCGCTCAGCGCCTCGCGACTGACCGGCAGGCGGCCATGGCTGCGCCGATATTCCCCCAGTACCGCCACCAGCACGAATCCGAGCAGGTACATGAGCCCATACCAGTGCACCTGCACTGGACCAAGGCTGAAGGCCACCGGATCGATGGCAACGGTGTAAGGCTGGCTCATGTGCGTGCGTGCCGCGGCAAAGCGGCAAGTGTAGCGGGCGCGTACGCTGCCAGCAGGGTCGCCGCGCGCATGGCGTTGGCACGCCCCGCCCGGCGCAGGTACGAGTGGGCGCCGGCGCGGTGTTTGGCCGGCGCGGTGTTTGCGTTTGCGGACGGCTGGCTTTTAGACTCGGCCATGGGCATCGGGTGGGGAGTATCCGCTGGCCATGCGTACTGAAACGTGCGAGGCGGCGCACCGCTCCGGCGACCGCTTGTGCCTGCTCCGGAGCTTCAGGGGAAATCCAATGTCAGAGCGTCGCGCATTGCCGTGGCTTGCAGCCGTGCTGTTGTCAGTTCCGTTCGCCGCCGAAGCGGCGACGCCCGTCCCTCCGCAATTGCCGGTGAGCAGCTTCGCCACGCACTCGCAGATGTCCATGCCGCGCCTGTCGCCGGATGGAAAGTACCTGGCGTTGCGCATCGACGACCGCAGCGGGGACCAGCACGCGCTGGCGGTGTACCGGGTCGAGGACATGCAGCGCCCGGCCAGCATGCTGCGTATGCCCAAATATGAGTTGCCGATCCAGATCAGCTGGGTCAGCCCGACGCGGCTGGTGGTGGCCAAGGGCAAGCAGATGGGTTCGGTCGACAAGCCGTATGCGACTGGCGAAATCATCGCCACCGACTTCGACGGCAAGAACCAGGACTATCTGTTTGGCTTCGACAACGTCGGAAAGCGTGCCGCCACAAGAGGCAGGGACCGCGCCTTTGGCTCGATCGACGGCCTGCCGGATCCGGCCAACGGCCACGTCTACGTCGGCAGCGAAGACTGGGGCGGCAACGACCGCAGCGAGCTGTACGACATCGAAGCGGTCAAGAACACGCGGCGCCTGATTGGCGACATTGGCGTCGGCGGCATGAATTTCATGGTCGGTCCCGACGGTGTCGTGCGTTTTGCCTACGGCACCAACGAGGACTTCCAGTACGTTGCCTACCACCGTGACGGCAGCGCCTGGAGCAAGCTTGGTGCCGACCAGGTAGGCGACGCATTTGCACCTGTTCTCTTTGCGCCCGACGGTGCGCGCCTGTATGCGTTCTACAACGTGCCCGGTGGCCGCAACGAACTGATCGAGCAGAACGAAAACGGTACCGACCGCAAGGTGCTGTGGAAGGACGCCTTCGGCAACGTAAGCAACGTCATGTGGACGCCGCCGCCGCGCAAACCGTTTGCCGCGACCGCAGCCACCGGCGTGCCGAAAGTGACCTACATCGACGCCACCTCGCCATCGGCCAAGCTGCACCAGGCACTGAGCCTGAAGTTCAACGGCCTGGTTGACTTCATCGACTACAGTGAAGACGGCAAACAACTGCTGTTCTCGGTCAGCAGCGACCGCGACCCGGGCACGTACTTTCTGATCGACACCACCAGCTTCAAGGTGCGCAAGCTGTTTGCCGCCGAGGAGTGGGTCGACCCGACGCAAATGGCCGAGCGCCGGCCACTGCGCTTCAAGGCCAGCGACGGCATGGAGCTTGAAGCTATCCTGACCCTCCCACGCGGCCGCGCCGAGGCCAACCTGCCCATGGTGCTGCTGCCACACGGCGGCCCGCATGGCGTCCAGGACGAGTGGTTCTACGACACCGACGCGCAGTTTCTGGCCAACCGTGGTTACCTTGTGCTGCAGGTCAATTACCGTGGCTCCGGCGGGCGCGGCGCGGCGTTCAAGGAAGCGGGCTACCTGAAGTGGGGCACGCGCATCCAGCAGGACCTGATCGACGGCGTGAAGTGGGCGATCGCGGAAAACTATGCCGACCCCAAGCGCGTGTGCGTGTACGGTGCCAGCTTCGGCGGCTACTCGGCGATGATGACCGTGATCCGCGCACCAGGGCTGTTCCAGTGCGCCGTCGGCTATGCCGGCGTCTACGACTTGGCGATGATTTACAAGAAAGGCGACGTGCGCGAGCGCAAGTCAGGGCGCACCTATCTCAACACGGTAATTGGCAAGGACGACGCCGATCTCGACGCCAACTCGCCGGACAAGCTGGCCGACAAGATCAGTGTGCCGGTATTGCTGATTCATGGCGAGGATGACAAACGCGCACCCTTTGCCCAGGCCAAGGCGATGCGCGCGGCGCTGGATGCGGCACACAAGCCCTACGAATGGCTGAGCAAGCCCGGTGAAGGCCACGGCTTCTATTCCGAAGAAAACAACGTCGAGTTCTTCAACACGCTGCAGGCGTTTCTGGAAAAGCACATCGGCAAGGGCGCGTAGTTTTTGCTGTGGCGCCGGAAGCGGAGGCCAGTGCCCGCCCCACGGGTCACAGCGTAGGGCGGGCAGTGCCCGCCGCCCGCGGAACGAAGGTGGTTGGGGTGAACAACGCGAACCCCGACGCACCGCGGGTACGACGCTGCTACGCGGCGACGCGCGGGGTCAAAGCAAGACCGGCCGATCGGGCAGTTCTTCGTTGTTGTGCGAGCCGTCTGGCGGGAACGCGGCGCGCAGCAAGGCATGTGCCGCGGTGATGGCCGCCAGGCTGCCTTCGCGCCATTGACCGCGGGCATAGGCTTGCCGCATCGCGGCGCTCACGTCGTCCCACTGCGCCGGTGAAACCCGGGCGGCGACGCCCCGGTCGACGACGATTTCAATGCGCCGCTCGGACAACAACACGTACAGCAGCACGCCGCTGTTGCGTTCGGTGTCCCACACGCCCAATTGTCCGAACACCTGTCGCGCGCGTGCAGTGGCATCCAGTCCGGCCAGCACGGCGCCAGGATGCAGGCGTGATTCGACGGCAAGGCGCAACTCGCCCAGGTGCGTGCGCTCGCCGGCGGCGATCGCCGCCGCCAGGTCGTCAAGCATGGCGGAGCCGAAGCTGCGGCGTATGCGCCACCAGCCGCCAAACAGGTTGCTCATCGCCCTTTGCATGCGTCCCATCACCAGCTCCCCGTCGAGCCGCCGCCGCCAAAGCTGCCGCCACCACCGCTGAAGCCACCGCCGCCGCCGCCGAAGCCACCCCCACCACCACCAAAACCACCGCCGCCCCAGCCGCCGCCGCCAAACCCGCCCCAGCCACCGCGGCCGATGGAGCGGCCGCTGCTGCCGGGCATCAACATCACCAAGCCGCCAACGACGGCGCCAATGAGGCCGGCACCCAGGGAAACCAGCACCCACAACAAGCCACCGGTGACCAGCGCGCCCAGCGGCACGCGTAGCCAACCCTTGGTCCGGCCGAACAGGCTGCGCAGCACGAAGGCGGCAAACACGGCGATGAACAAGCCGTTGGGCAGCGACGGAAGAAACCCGCGCTCGCTCGCCGCATCGCTCACCGGCGCCGGCAGCGCCTCGCCTTCGATCAATTTGGTCAGTGCCCCGAGCGCATCACTGATGCCGCCGAAGTAATCGTTGGCGCGGAATTTGGGCGCGATGTATTCCCGCGTGATGCGCGCAGTCGCGGCGTCAGGGATGGCACCTTCCAGTCCGTAGCCAACGTCATAGCGGACGCGCCGGTCATCCTTGGCCACCAGCAACAGCAGGCCATCATCGATGCCTTTGCGTCCGACGTGGTTGGCCTCCGCCACGGCCAGCGAATAGCCCTCGATATCCTGCCCGCCGGTGGTGGGCACCATCAGCACCACGACCTGCGCACCCTTGGCCTTTTCCAGCGCCACCAGTTGCGCATCCAGCTGGTCCACCTGCGCGGCTGTAAGCGTGCCGGTGAGGTCGGTGACATGCCGTGCAAGTTTGGGCACGGCCACCGCCGCGTGCAGCAGCAGCGGCAGCAACAGCGCGACGACCAGCAGCCACGCGCGGTGTGGGCGACCCGCGGCGCGCATCAACGCGTCGAGGCTGGGGTAGCCGGCGCGGCGGTGCCGAAGTCCACCTTCGGTGCGGTCGAGATGACCTTTTCGTTGTCCACGCTGAAGTTGGGTTTGACCTGGTAACCGAAGATCTTCGCCGTCATGTTGTTGGGAAAGGTCCGGATCAGGCCGTTGTACTGCTCAACCGCCTGCACGTAGCGGTTGCGCGCCACGGTGACGCGATTCTCGGTGCCTTCCAATTGCACCTGCAGGTTCTGGAACAGGCCGTCGGCCTTGAGCTGTGGATAGTTCTCGCTGACCACCATCAGACGCGACAGCGCGCTGCCAAGCTCGCCTTGCGCCGCCTGGAACTGCGCCAATTTCTGCGGATCATTCACGGTATCGGCGTTGACCTGCACGCTGCCCACGCGGGCACGCGCCTGGGTGACTTCGGTAAACACTTTTTCCTCGTGTTGCGCATAGCCACGCACCGTGTTGACCAGGTTGGGCACCAGGTCGGCACGGCGCTGATATTGGTTGAGCACTTCCGACCAGGCCGCCTTCACTGCCTCGTCCTGTTTCTGCATGGCGTTGTAGCCGCAGCCGGACAACGTGACGACAAGCAGCAACAGCATGCCGATGCGCAGGGTTTTCATGGGCTCGCTCCGGATCGTGGGAGTGCCATTGCAGCATCCACGCCGTGATGGCGCAATCACCAGGAGCCTGGGCGACAGAAAGGTTCGGGGCGAAAACCCCGGACGGTTGCTGCCGCCCTGGGTCCTAGAGCCAGCGTGGCAGCAGGATCAGCCCCCAGCTCAGCGCCACCAGTACCAGCAGGACAAACACCGCCGCCGAGCCCATGTCCTTGGCGCGACCGGCCAGCTCGTTGAATTCCGGGCTGACCTTGTCCACCACCGCCTCGATCGCCGAGTTGAGCAGCTCGGCCGACAGCACCAGCAGTGGCGCGGTGACCAGCGCCAGCTTTTCCAGCGCGCCATCGCCCAGCCACAGGCCCAGCGGCAGCAGCACGGTAACCAGGCAGGCCTCCAGGCGAAACGACGCCTCATGCCGCCACGCCGCGCGCAGTCCTTTCATCGACCAGCACAGCGCGTTCCAGGTCTGGCGCGGCCCGCGGAAGCCCGGCGCGCTCATGGCGTGCGAGGGCGGGTGCAGCGCCAGGACAATAAAGCGGAGATCATGCGCCACGCGCTCCCGTGCGCAGCGGATGCTGCGTCATCTGGTCACGCATGATGCCACAGCCGTTGGGGTGCCCCTGCCCGGCCCGCGCACTGCTTGCCGGACCCCGGGGCACAAACGCGCATCGGCGCTTTCTGCCCGGAAGGTGCTGCGCAGTGCTGCGTTGCAAGCGCCCGAATGCAGCTAATGCGCTACGCTTCGTGCGCTTAATGCCGGCGCGCGACGTCGGCATCCAGGGGAGGGCCGGCGCGCCCGCATCATCCACTCCGCACGGAAAACCCATGGCAACCCAGAACCCGCCACGCTCGCAAACCCGGTCATTCAGCACCGTCTTCCTCATCGAGATGTGGGAGCGTTTCGGCTATTACGGCATGCAAGCGCTCATCGTGTATTACATGGTGCAGCGCCTGGGTTTCAGTGATGACCGCGCCAACCTGACGTGGAGCGCGGCGGCAGCGTTGATCTACGTGGCCCCGGCCATTGGTGGCTGGATAGGTGACCGCGTGCTGGGCACGCGCCGCACCATGTTGCTGGGCGCGGTGATCCTTTCCATCGGCTACGCATTGATGACCGTGCCTGGCCACAGCGTGTGGTTCCTGTTTTGCTCACTGGGCGTGATCGTGGTCGGCAATGGCCTGTTCAAGGCCAACGCCGGCAATCTGGTGCGCAAGATTTACGAAGGTGACGATTCGCGCATCGACAGCGCCTTCACCATCTACTACATGGCGGTAAACATCGGCTCCACCGCATCCATGCTGCTGACGCCGTGGATCAAGGATTACGTGAATTTGCACTACGGCAATGAGCTGGGCTGGCACGCTGCGTTCGGCGTGTGCGCGGCGGGCCTGCTGGTCGGGCTGGCCAATTACTTCGTGATGCGCAACACCCTCAGCGCGATTGGTTCGGCACCCGATGAAAAGCCGGTAGAGGTCAACAAACTGCTGGCCGTGCTCGGCCTGGGCGTGGTCACCGTGTTCGCCTCGGCACTGGTGCTTCAGTACGAGGACGTGGCGCGCATCTTCGTCTACACCGCAGGCATCGTGGTGCTGGGCATCTTTGTGTACCTCATCCGCAACAGCCAGCGCAGCGAGCGCGCCGGATTGATCGCGGCATTGGTGCTGACGATCCAGACCATGTTCTTCTTCATCTTCTACCAGCAGATGTCGACCTCGCTGAACCTGTTTGCGTTGCGCAATGTCGATCCGAGTTTCGACCTGTTTGGCATGCATCTGTGGGACTGGAAGCCGGCGCAGTTCCAGTCGTTCAACCCGATCTGGATCATGCTGCTCAGTCCGCTGTTGGCGTTCATGTACACGCGTGCGGGCAAGAGCGGCAAGGACATTTCCATTGCCGGCAAGTTTGCGCTGGGCTTTGCCACGGTCGCGCTGGGCTTTTTCATCTACAGCGCGGCAGCGCACTTCACCACCATGCCGGGCAAGACCACTTCTTGGATCATGGTCTGGGGCTATGGCTCATCGTCACTTGGCGAGCTGCTGGTCAGCGGCCTGGGACTGGCGATGATTGCCCGCTACGTGCCCGCGCGCATGGGCGGTTTCATGATGGGAGCCTATTACGTCGCCTCCGGCATCTCCCAATACCTGGGCGGCGTGGTGGCCAACTACGCCAGCGTGCCGCAGGACGTGACCGACCCGATCAAGACCATGCCGATCTATACCAACCTGTTTTTCTGGCTGGGCGTGGCCGGCGTCATCTGCACCCTGATCGCACTTGCCGTGCTGCCGTTGATGAAGAAGCTGTCGAGCGAGCACCAATCACACAACGGCGCCAGCAACGTCCCGCTGCCGACGATCGGTTCGGAACAATAGACCACGCGTCATCCACACGACCCGCGTGAGCGCGGGTCGTGTGCTACCGACCCATCATGCCCCATCGCCGCCAAAAGCCACGCTCCCACATCGGCCCGTTCGCGCTGACCCGCACCCTGGCCTGGTTGCGCCTGTGTGCGATAGCCGGGCAAAGCGTGGCCGTGCTGGTATGCGCCTGGTGGATGCACTTGACGATTCCGGTGCTGCCGTTGCTGCTGGGCATCGGTGCGCTCTCAGTGTTCGCGGTGTTCGCCGCGTGGCGAGTGGGCCAGCCGTGGCCGATGCGCGAATGGGAGACCATCGTGCACATCACCGTCGACACACTGGTGCTCGGCTACCTGCTGTATTTCACCGGCGGCGCGAGTAACCCGTTCATCACCTTGCTGCTGGTGCCGATTGCGCTCAGCGCCGCAGCGCTTTCTGCGCGTGCGCTGCTGGCGGTTTCGCTACTGGCCGCCGTGGCCTATTTGTTGTTGCTGGTCTGGTACGTGCCGCTGCCGATGCCAGCGCCCGGCGACGACGGTTTCGCGCTGCACGTGGCAGGCATGGCCGTGAACTTCGTGATCACCGCCTTGCTGCTGGGTTTCTTCATCAACCGATTGGCCCGTGCGGTGCGCGCACAGCAGTTGGAGGTACAGCGCGGGCGCGAACGCGCCTTGCGCGACGAAGGCATCCTGGCGATCGCCACCCAGGCGGCTGGTGCCGCGCACGAGCTCAACACGCCGCTGTCGACCATGCGCACGCTGCTGCCTGAGTTGCGCCGCGAGCACGCCGACGACGCCAACCTCGCCGAAGATCTGGACCTGCTCGAAGGCCAGGTCGATCGTTGCCGCACGATCCTGCGCGAAATGGTCGCCTTCGGCAAAGCGCAGCTGTCGCAGGAGCCGGAGCGCATCAGCCTGGCGCGCTTCGTCCATGGTTGCCTGGAGCGCTTCCAGTTGCTGCGGCCCGAGGCCGAGCTGGCGCTGACGCTCGACGACAGCATCGCCTCGATGGTGCTGCGCACGCCTCCGGGTTTGCGCCACGCCTTGATCAATCTGCTCAACAATGCCGCCGACGCGTCGGCGTCGAATCAGTCCAATGCAGTGTCGTTGCGGATCTCCCGCGACCAAAGCTGGTTGCAGCTGAGCGTGTTCGATCATGGCCCGGGTTTCGGCGCAACGGCTGAATTGACCGAGATCGGCTATTCGCAAAAGCAGACCGGGCTGGGCATCGGCCTGGCGCTGGCCGAGGCTACTGCGGAACGGTTGAGTGGCGAGCTGGTGGCGCGCAATGTGGAACACGGCGCCGAAGTATGCCTGCGGCTACCACTGGCGGTCATCGCCGAGCTACAGGAAAGCGCAAGATAAGGGCGCTTCCGGCAAGCCTATCCATCTGATCCAACCGAAGGAATCATCACCATGTCCGAGTTGCCCAACGCCGACCCAGCGCGCCCCTTGCTGTTGGTCGACGACGACGCCACGTTCTTGCGCGTGCTGGCGCGAGCGCTCGGCTCGCGCGGTTTCGAGGTCATCACCGCCAGCAACTTTGACGAAGCCCGCGCGCTGACCCGCAAGCATCGCCCGCGCTATTGCGTACTGGACCTGAAACTGGGCGAGGAAAACGGCCTGCGCCTGATCCCCGAGTTGCACACCCTGGTACCGGACCTGCGCGTGTTGCTGCTCACCGGATACGCGTCGATCGCCACGGCGGTGGAAGCGATCAAGCGCGGTGCCCACGACTACCTGGCCAAGCCAGTCGATGCCGATGCCGTGGTCCGCGCCCTGCTCGATGGCGACAACGGCCCCGACGACGGCGAGCCGCCGGACGCGCCCGAACAGCCGCTGGCCTTGCGCCGGCTGGAATGGGAACACATCCAGCGCGTATTGACCGAGTGCGACGGCAACATCTCCGAAACTGCGCGCCGACTCGGCATGCATCGGCGCACGCTGCAGCGCAAGCTGAGCAAGCACCCGGTGCGCGAACGGCCCGAGCGCGACGACTGAGCAGCGCGGCTCCCGCGCCTTCCATTCAAGCGCCTGCAAGCGGGCACTTTTTGCCCTGGCAATGCATCCCATCGCCGCCGCTGCGACGACACGCCACCTTTCGCGGCGGCAGGAATGAACTATCCTTGGCAACCCTTGACCTACGTCCAGAGTGACTCTTGAAAGCCGCGCCTGCCTGCCTCTGCGCCCTCGTCGTGGCGATCGCCAGCCCCGTTCTGGCGGCAACCGAAACTCCGCAAGCCACCAATCTCGCGCCGGTCTCGGTCCACGCCAGCGACACGCTGGTCACCGACACTCCGGGCGTGGAGGTGCGCGTCAGCCGGCACAAGCTGCAGCAGCAGAACGTCACCGAGAGCGCCGACGCGCTGAAGTACGCACCGAACATGATGGTGCGCAAACGCTACATCGGTGACTGCTTCCCGGCCTGGCCACGGCCAGCCCGCTGCAACCGCTGACGGCCAGCGACGCCGCCGCGC
>JBDTIE010000139.1:0-2516 GCA_039936515.1 Rhodanobacter sp.
ATCGCCAGCAGGTTGTGGCAGGCGGTGACGCCGGAGCCGCACATGTGCACCACGCGCTCCGGTGGTGTATCGCCAAGCACGGCGTCGAATTCCGCACGCAGCTGCGCAGGCGCCTTGAAGTGGCCGGCGGCATCAAGGTTGTCGGCAAATGGGCGGTTGCGCGCACCGGGCACATGCCCGCCGACACGATCCAGCGGCTCCTCGTCACCGCGAAAACGCGGCGCGGCGCGTGCGTCCAGCAGCTGCTGCGCCTGCGGGTCGAGCAACTGCTGGTGATCGAGAACCAGCTGACGCGCGTCGTAGTGCAGATGCACGTCGCTCGGCGCACGCGGTGCCCCCTCACCGGCCTGCACCGGGCGTCCGGCGTCTACCCACGCCGCGTACCCGCCATCGAGCACCGCCGCCGGCACGCCGACCAGGCGCAGCAGCCACCACAGTCGCGCGGCAGCCAGTGCGCCACCGTGCGCGTCATACGCCACCACCTGCATGCCGCTGCGCCAACCCCAGGCCGCGAGCTTGCGGCTGAAAGCCTCTTCCAGCGGCAGCGGATGCCGACCTAGTCCCGGACCCTGGCGTGAAAGATCCGACAGGTCGCGATCCAGGTTCGCATATACCGCGCCGGGAATGTGGCCGGCTCGATACGCACGCGCGCCACTGTCGGGGTCGCCAAGTTCGAACCGGCAATCGACGATCAAGATGTCGCGCTCCTCGAGCGTCGCCAGCGTGGCAACGTCGATAAGTGTGGTCTTCAGACTCATGCGTGACCCATCCTCGTGAGCAGGTTGAACACCATCGCGGCGGTGGCACCCCAGATGCGGTGTCCACCGTGGACAAACTCGATCATCGGCCGCTCCACACCGCGAAAGGCCACCGTGCTGCGGCGCAGGTTGGACGCGTCCATGAAAAACGCCAGCGGCACTTCGAACACCTCGGCGACCTCACCGGGTGCCGGATACAACGCCGCATGCGTGGCGATGCGGGCAACTACCGGCGTGACGCAGAAGCCGCTGATTGTTTCCAGACAATCCAGATAGCCCAGCGGCGTCACCTGCGCGCGGTCCAGGCCGATCTCCTCCTCGCTCTCGCGCAGCGCGGTGGCGACCGCGCTGCCGCCATCCACCGGCTCGCTGCCGCCGCCTGGGAACGCGACCTGGCCGGCGTGCATCTGCAACTGGTCGTTGCGCACGGTAAGTACCAGCCGCGGCTGCACGCCTTCGCGAATGCCCAGCAGCACCGCTGCCGGACGGCGTGCACGGTCACCCACCAGCGCGGCGACATCGGCATGGTTCCAGCCCGGCCCGCTCGGCGGCGCAGACAGTGGCCGCAACGCCGCTACCACCGCATCGATCACGGCGATGCGCGCGCGGGCAGCACGTCGCGCATGAGCCGGCGGCGTTCGTCCTCGCTCAGCGTGCGCCATGCGCCGATCTCCGAACCGGTACGGCGACAGCCCACGCAAAGGCCGTGCGCATCCAGCCGACACAGGCCGATACACGGCGTCAGCGGCTGATGCAAGCATTGGACGGAGGGCAGCGACATGCGGTCATGCTATCACCGCAACCGTGTGCACCCGCCCTCCGGAAGCTCGCTCAGGGCGTGGCACTGGCCGGCAGGACGGCAAGCAGTTCGATCTCGAACACCAGCGCTTCGTTGGGCCCGATGCGCGGCAGGGCACCGGTCTCGCCGTAGGCCAATTGCGGCGGGATCACCACTCTCCACCGATCACCGACATGCATCCGCGGGATCACGTCTTGCCAGCCACGGATCACGTTGTCCACGCTGAAGGTCACCGGCGCGCCGTGTGCCCAGGTGCTGTCGAACTCGGTGCCGTCCACCAGCATGCCGCGATAGTTGACCGTGACGCGGCTGGTCACGTTCGGGCTGGCACCCCCGGCACCGGCTTGCAGCACCGCGTACTGGATGCCCGAAGGCAACTGCACTACGCCCGGAACCTGCGCATTGCGCGCGAGAAACGCACGGCTCTTGCTGGCGTTGGCCGCGGCCAGGCGTTTGAACTCATCCAGCGCCTGCGCATGCAGCTGCTGCTCCAGCCTGTGCAATTGCTGATGCATGTCGCGCATGGACACGCTGGGCTGGCGCTTGCCGAACGCATCCTGGATGCCGCGTTGCAGGCTGCCGATGTCCACGCGCGGCTTGCCATCGGCAAACTGGCTGCCGATCTGGTAGCCGATGGCGTAGGACACCTTGGCCGTATCCGGCGCCGGCGCGGGCGCGGACACAGGCACCGGAGCGGTCGTGCGGTTCTGCGCGGATGCGCCGCCGGCAAGCAGCGCAAGGCCAAGCAGCGCGGCCGGTTTGATCATGCCCTTCTCCATCGGTCCGCCACACAGCGGCGGGAAAGGACCACGCCGTGCGCGCGTGGCGTGGCCACGCATGGCTTTCTAGAAAGCAGCCAGCGGCAAAGGTTCCCGCTGCTACCATCAACGTTTTGTTTCAATGAAGATTTCATCATGGCTTATCGCAACCTGGCAATCGCCCATCACGACCTTGTGCGC
>JBDTIE010000140.1:0-6783 GCA_039936515.1 Rhodanobacter sp.
GAAGGTCCGCAACTGGTTCCGGCGTGTGGCGCAGGATGCCAACCTCAGCGCCGGTCGCGCCCTGCTGGAGCGCGAGCTAAAGCGCCTGGCCATGGGCAGCGCCGACACCAGCGCGCTGCCGGCACACTTCCACTTGCGCAACCAGGACGAACTGCTGGTGGCGCTGGCATTGGGGGAGATCACGTCCGGGCAGATTGCACGCGCGTTGCAGGAGGCGGCCACGCCACCGGCGCCATTGCAGCCGCCCGTCGCGCGACCATTGGCGCTGGATCGCAGCGCGCTGACCATCGAGGGCATCGGCAACCTGTTGACCACGCTGGCGCGCTGCTGCCAGCCGTTGCCCGGTGACGCGGTGCGTGGCTACATCACCAAGGGACGGGGCGTGTCCGTGCATCGTGCCGATTGCGGTGCGCTGGCGCGGTTGGCCAGACGCGATCCGGATCGCGTGATCGAGGTCACCTGGGGTAGCGCCGGCAGCCACGCCTATGAAGTGGACGTCGCCTTGCGCGGCTATGACCGCAAGGGTCTGCAAAAGGACGTCACCGGCGTGATCAGCAACGCCAACACGCATATTGTTGCGTCCTCGAGCCGCGTGTTTGCCAGCAGCGGCGAAGTGGCCATGCGCTTTACCCTGCGTGTGCACGATTTCGAACAATTGGCCACCTTGCTGGACAAGCTTTCGGCCCTGCCCAACGTGGTGGATGTGCGGCGCGTGGGCGTGGGCTGAAGGCGCGCAACGCGCACGTTGGCATCGGCGCGGGGAGCGGGGCAAGTCGCTGGCTATAATCCCAGGTCAACGGCGGTCCGATGCTGCCTACGCAAGAGCGCGCCATGCTGCTGATGATCGACAACTACGACAGCTTCACCTTCAACCTCGTGCAGTACCTGGGGGAGTTGGGGCAGCAGGTGCAGGTCGTGCGCAACGACGCGCTGGATATCGCCGGCATCCGCGCGCTGAAGCCGTCGCACATCATGATTTCGCCGGGACCGGGCACGCCGGATGATTCGGGCGTGTCGCTGGATGTTTTGCGCCAGTTGTCCGGTGAGATACCGATCTTTGGCGTGTGCCTCGGGCATCAGGCGCTGGGCCAGGTATTCGGCGGCAAGGTGGTGCGCGCGCGGCAGATCATGCATGGCAAGACCTCGCCCGTGCATCACCGCGGCCAGGGCGTGTTTGCCGGCCTGCCCAACCCGTTCGACGCCACGCGCTACCACTCGCTGGTGGTGGAAAAGGCCTCGCTGCCGGCGTGCCTGGAAGTCACGGCTTGGACGCAGCATGCGGACGGCTCGGTCGACGAGATCATGGGCCTGCGCCATCGCACGCTGGCGGTCGAAGGCGTGCAGTTCCACCCCGAATCGATCCTGACCGAACATGGCTACAACCTGTTGCGCAATGTCCTCGGGCTGCCGCTGAAGCTGGCGGCATGAACGACGCCGCCGACGTACCGGGCATCAGCGCGCGCGAAGCGCTGCAGCGCACGATCGAGCACCGGGAGATTTTCCACGACGAGATGATCGCCTTGATGCGGCAGATCATGGGCGGGCAAGTGAGCGCGCTGATGACCGCGGCAATCATCACCGGTCTGCGGGTGAAGAAGGAAACGGTGGGCGAGATCACCGGCGCGGCGCGGGTCATGCGCGAGCTGTCGGCCAAGGTCGCCGCACCGGCGCACGCGCACCTGGTCGACATCGTGGGCACTGGCGGCGATGGCGCGTCGAGCTTCAACATTTCCACCGCGTCGATGTTTGTGGCCGCCGCCGCCGGTGCCTGCGTGGCCAAGCACGGCGGCCGCAGCGTGTCGTCCAAGTCCGGCAGCGCCGATGTGCTGGAGGCGTTGGGCGCCTCGATTGCGTTGACGCCCGAGCAGGTCGCGCGCTGCATGGTCGAGACCGCGATCGGCTTCATGTTTGCACCCAACCATCACCCGGCGATGAAAGTGGTGGCGCCAGTGCGCAAGGAGATGGGCGTGCGCACGCTGTTCAACATCCTCGGCCCGCTCACCAATCCGGCCGGCGCGCCCAACATATTGATGGGCGTGTTCCATCCCGACCTGGTTGGCATCCAGATCCGCGTGCTGCAGGCACTGGGCGCGCGCCACGCGCTGGTAGTGTGGGGCCGCGACGGCATGGACGAACTGTCGCTGGGCGCGGCCACGCTGGTGGGTGAACTGCGCGATGGCGTGGTGCACGAATACGAAGTGGAGCCGGAGGATTTCGGCCTGGCGATGGCCTCCAGCCGCAATTTGCGCGTGGAGAACGTGGCGCAGTCCAAAGCGATGCTGCAGGCGGCGCTGAGCGGCGAGCCCGGCGTGCCGCATGACATCGTGTGTTTGAACGCAGGCGCTGCGTTGTATGCCGCTGACGTGGCCGACTCGATCATGACCGGCATCACCCTCGCGCGTGAGACGATAGCCAGCGGCGCGGCACATGCAAAAATGCTCGAGTTCGTCGCGACCACGCAACGCCTTGCCACCCAGGCTTGACGCGAGCGCCGTCGCTGTTTCCATTCCTATTTCCCATCCCCGGCCTTTCAATGACCGACATCCTCAATCGCATTCTTGAACGCAAGGCCGAGGAAGTCGCCGAGCGTCGCGTGCGCATGCCGCTGGCGGACCTGACCGCGCGCATCGCCGACTTGCCGGCCACGCGCGGCTTTGCCGCAGCGCTGGAAACGCGGATCGACGCCGGATCGCCGGCGGTGATTGCCGAGGTGAAGAAGGCCAGTCCGAGCAAGGGCGTGATTCGTCCTGAGTTCGATCCGGCGGCGATCGCGCGCAGCTATGCAGAAGGCGGCGCGGCGTGCCTGTCGGTACTGACCGACCGCGACTTCTTCCAGGGTTCGGAAGCCTTCCTCGGCCAGGCGCGGGCGGCGTGCAGCCTGCCGGTGTTGCGCAAGGATTTCATCATCGATCCTTATCAGGTGCACGAGGCGCGCGCCATCGGCGCGGATTGCATCCTGCTCATCGTCGCCGCGCTGGATGACGACGTACTGCTTGAACTGGCCGCGCTCGCCGCCGGGCTTGGCCTGGACGTGCTGTGCGAGGTGCACAACGTCGATGAGCTGGAGCGCGCCCACGCGCTGCCGGTGCGCCTGATCGGTGTCAACAACCGCAACCTGCGCAATTTCGAGACCTCGCTGGAGACTTCGCTGGGCCTGCAGGAAATGGTGGAGTACGACCGCATCCTGGTGGCCGAATCGGGCATCCGCACGCCGCAGGACGTGGCGCAACTGCGCGCCGGCGGCATCCAGGCGTTTCTGGTCGGCGAGGCTTTCATGCGCGCCGAAGACCCGGGCAGTGAACTGCGCCGGTTGTTTTTCGACGCCTGATCCACGCCGCAGACAGTGTCTCGGCTGCAGCAGTCTGACAGCCGCACTCAATCGCCGCGCGCTCGACCACAGCCTGCGCCAGACGCTTCGCGGCCATGAACGGCAGAGGGAGGTTCAGCGCGTACCGCGCACTACGATGGTCTTGCCCGAGACCGCGATCAGGCCCTTTTCTTCCAGCTGCTTGAGCACGCGCCCCACCATCTCGCGCGAGCAGCCGACAATGCGGCTGACCTCCTGGCGCGACATGCGGATCTGCGTGCCCTCGGGATGGGTCATGGCGTCGGGCTCCTGGCACAACTCCAGCAACGTGCGCGAGATGCGGTTGGTGACATCCATGAAGGCCATGCGGCTGACCTGCCGCGAAGTGCGCAGCAGGCGGTTGGTCAGTTGCGAGCCGATGGCGAACAGCAGCTTGGGGCATTCCTCGCGCAGCGGCCCCTCCATCAGGTGAAACAGTCGCTCGTAGCTGATCTCGGCCAGTTCGCACGGCGTGCGTGTGCGCACCATCGATTCGCGCTGCGCCTGCTCCACGAACAATCCCATCTCGCCGATGAACTGGCTGCGGCTGATGTACGCCAGGATCAGTTCGCGGCCCTTTTCATCCTCGGTGGAGACGGCCAGCGAGCCTTCGATGACGTAGTACAAGGTATTGGCCGGGTCGCCGGGATGGACGATGGCGGTGCGCGTGGGATAGCGACGACGATGGCACAGGGCCAGAAAGCGCTCCATGGATGCCGGATCGGGCGCGAGGCTCAGTGGCGCCTGGGAGCTCTCGAACGCCTGCTGCAACTGATATTTGAGTTGGACCACGTGTCATCCCCGGCGCGGTGGTGTGTTGCGGTGGCTTACTTTGTCAAAGTGTGACGACGAGCCGCATTGCAACCTCTGCATTATGGCAAACCGCTGCAACTGGTGCAGTTTCAGTTTTTCGCGCTTTTACCGCATACTTGCCGGCCGTCCGCTGCCGCGCAGCCATCCATCGCGCGCGGCTCACATCGGCGCCATCACGCTGGCCAACGCCCGCAAGTCATCACGCAGGCCGCGTCGTCCATCCGTCCGCAAATACCCGGCCGTGCCGGTCATGGAGAACCGTTCGTGGTGAAATCACTACCCCGTCTGCGTCTGCAGGGTTTCAACAACCTGACCAAGGCCCTGAGCTTCAATATCTACGACATCTGCTATGCGGTGTCCGAAGACCAGCGCCGTCGCTACATCGAATACATCGACGAGCAGTACGACGCCGACCGGCTGACGCAGATCCTCACCGACGTGGCCGAGATCATCGGCGCCAACATTCTCAACATCGCGCGCCAGGATTACGACCCGCAGGGCGCCTCGGTGACCATGCTGATCTCCGAGGAACCGGTGGTGGAGAAGCTTGGCCGCGACTCGATTGCCGGTGCCGTGGTCGCGCACATGGACAAGAGCCACATCACCGTCCATACCTATCCGGAAACGCATCCGCACAACGGCATCGCCACCTTCCGCGCGGATATCGACGTGGCCACCTGCGGCGTGATTTCGCCGCTGAAGGCATTGAACTATCTCATCGACAGCTTCGAGTCGGACATCGTGGTGTGCGATTACCGCGTGCGCGGCTTCACCCGCGATGTGAAGGGCAAGAAGCACTTCATCGACCACAAGATCAACTCCGTGCAGGATTACCTGGCCAAGCACATCCGCCAGAAGTACGAGATGTTCGACGTCAACGTGTACCAGGAAAACATGTTCCACACGAAGATGCACATCAAGGAGTTCGACCTGGACACCTACCTGTTCGAGTCGCACGCCGACGACTTGTCGTTCAAGGAGCGCCAGCGCATCGAATCCCTGGTCAGCCGCGAGATCGAGGAGTTGTTCCACGGTCGCAACCTTATGTGACGCAGACCCGCCGCAAGGCGGGTTTTTTCCATCTCTACAGGCGATATGCCACCGTCTTCATCACCATCGAGCTGGCGTGCATCAGTTGCGGCAGCGGGAAGGGCAGGTCGATGCCGCCGCGTTGCTGCGCCGCCTGTGCGTGGCCGATCTCATCGGCCTGCATCTGCGTCAGCACGGCGCGGGAGCGCTCCTCCCGCGCAGGCAACTGCTGAAGATGCTCGGCCAGGTGCGCCTCCACCTGGTGCTCGGTCTCCACCACGAAGCCCAGGCTCAGCGGGTCGCCGGCCAGCGCGGCGAGCGCGCCGATGGCATAGCTGCCGGCGTACCACAACGGATTGAGCAGGCTGGGCCGGCTGTCCAGTTGCTCCAGACGCTGCGCGCACCAGGCCAGATGGTCGGTTTCCTCCCCGGCGGCATGCAGCAGGTGGGCGCGGTTGTCGGCGTGTCGGGCCAGCGCCGCCTGGCCCAGGTACAGCGCCTGGGCGCAAACTTCGCCGGTGTGGTTGACGCGCATCAGGCCGGCGACGTGGCGGCGCTCGAGGTCATCCAGTGGCGCTTCGTCGAACCCGTTGGCGGGCGACGGGCGCGCCGCTTGCGGCGATCCGGCGACGGCCTCCAGTGCACGTTCCACGCCGGCCAGCAGACGATCCAGTGGTGACAGGGTGCGAACGAGCATGGGATTCCGGTTGCAATGCGTGGGCGGACGGCCGCCGCTCGATAGTCGCGCACGCGGGACTTTCCAGTGGCGCCACGCCGCATGCTATCATTGTCAGCCCACCAGCCAGGCTGTCGGCGCTCTTGCACCGTGCGTGGCCACTCCGCTATCATCTCGCGCCTTTGATCCATCAAATGCGCCTGCCGCCCCGTGGCGGCACACCAGGTATCCTGCAATGAAAACCTTCAGCGCCAACGCAGACACGGTCAAGCGCGACTGGTTCGTGGTCGATGCCACGGACAAGACGCTTGGGCGCCTGTGCACCGAGATTGCCCGTCGCCTGCGCGGCAAGCACAAGCCCGAATACACCCCGCATTGCGATACCGGCGATTACATCGTCGTGATCAATGCCAAGAACGTGCATGTCACCGGCGCCAAGCTTGACGACAAGCTGTACCACCGCTTCACCGGCTACGTCGGCAACCTCAAGACCATGAGCCTGAAGGACCTGCTGGCGACGCATCCGGAGCGCGTGATCGAAATCGCGGTCAAGGGCATGCTGCCGAAGAACCCGCTGGGCCGCGAGATGTACCGCAAGCTCAAGGTCTACGGCGGCGCCGAGCATCCGCACACCGCGCAGCAGCCACAGGCGCTGGCGCTTTAAGACAACACTTGCGTGACAGCGGCCGTCGCTGGCAGCACTCCCAACACTTCAGGTTCTAACCATGGCGATTCAGCAGAACTACGGCACAGGCCGTCGCAAGACCTCCGCCGCACGCGTGTTCCTGCGCAAGGGCAAGGGCGAGATCATTGTCAATGGCAAGCCGCTGGAGGCGTTCTTCGGCCGTGAGACCTCGTGCATGATCGTGCGCCAGCCGTTGGCACTGACCGAGAACGTGGACAAGTTTGACATCAAGGT
>JBDTIE010000141.1:0-14135 GCA_039936515.1 Rhodanobacter sp.
TTGTTGTTGAGATGGATCGCGTCGCGGTGTGCGGCCAGGCGCGGGGCTTCGGCTTCCTGCACCTTCTGCAGCGCGGCGTTGGTGTTGGCGCCGGTGACCGCCTCGAAGGTATGCAGGGTGCGGGTCAGCATCGCACCGGATTTCTCCATGGCGACAAAGGTGTTGTCGAAGGTGGCCGGCGCGGTGTTGTTGGCGATCCTGGCAATTTCCGCCAGGTGTTGGCGCATGCCTTCCTCGATGGCGCCCTGGTAGTCGCTGTCCTTGATGCGGTCGAACGGCGGGGCCTGGAACGGCAAGCTGCTGGGCTTGGCAAACGGGTTTTCAGTCATGGATGAGACCGCGGCGCTGGCCGGCGGCGCGGCGCTGGCAGTCTGCGCGCAGGCGAGAGCGATCAAGGCGGCGGCTACCACGGTCATGCGCAGGTTGGGCATTGGTGTTCCGGGGTTGTTCAAGGAGAAACCGCGCCGGAGCGGCGCAGGCCAGTGACTGTAGTCCCATGCCGTGGCGCTGTGCATAGGCCAGAAGTGGGGAATACCTACGCCGCGCGCATGTCGCGCAAGGTCCAGTTGGCTCCGATCAGCAGGTTCAGGCGGTGGCGAACCACGCGCATGGGCAGGTCGGTGACCAGTTCCACTTCGGTATGCAGGTCGGCGACCTTGGCGCTGACGGTGGCGTCCGGATCACTGGCGGCAATGGTCTGGTCCACCGCTTCCGGATCGTCCTGCGCGGCGCGCCAGCGGTTGAAGAGTTCATCGGTCCGCAGCGAGCGCTGCAGCGCGGCAGCCAAATCCTGCGGGTCGATTCCGGTCCAGGCAAAGCGCGGGTCGATGGCATGCGCTCGAGCCAGATCGGCCACAGCGAGGTAATAACGGTTACGTGCCATGTTGCCTCCGGTCTGCAGCCGATGACGCCGCAGTGAATTGCCATGTCATCACGTTCGATGTGAAGACATCTCAAACGTCACCACTGCGCCATGCAGGCAAAGGCCCGCCACAGGTGGCGCCATGCCGGTGCAACCGGTGCGGCTTTGCCGATGCCTTCCGGGGTGATCGGCGAACGCGCTCATCCGGCCACGTGCTTGCGACGGAAGCGCGTCGACAACGGACCGATCAGGAACATCAGGCTGTAGAGCATCCCCGGCAACCCCCAGTAGATCTGTGGTGCGCTTGTCGGCAGCGCCACCGCGCAAAGCGCGGACAGCAGCCCGAGTACGGCTGGCACCGTCCATACCAGCCGCTCGAGCCGCGCATCCAGTGACGACTGGCCCGCCTCCCGCGCAACCCGCGCAGCACGTCCAAACAACAGCACCAACGTGCCGGCCATGCAGGTGAAGGCAATGCCATAGACAACGTACAACGCACGCAACTCGTCCGGCCCACGCAACTTGAACTCACTCGGCAGCAGGCCACCACTGAGATTGTTGAACACGCTGGCAAACATCATGTGCAGCGGGAAGACGAAGATCAATGCAAAGAACACCAGCAGCAGCGACAACACCAGCCCGGCCTTGTCGGCGTCGGGAACGTGACGCCGCCAGCGCACATGACCATGCCAGAAATAGGCAATGAGCGAAAAACATACCGCAAACGCGGGAATGCCGGTGAGCGTGCGCATCAACTCAGCCGCGTCGTGCGGGACGGCGCCGCCGCCGATCAGCAGCAAAGTCAGCGTGAATGCAAACGCGCCGTCGACAAATGCATCGAGCCGGCCCGCCTCGATCCCCTCGCGGTGATGGATGTTGCCCATGAGCAGCTCCACTGGCTAACAGCCGCATAATACGGTTTTGCCCACGGACGCATGCCATGTTCGAGATCAACGCGCGCCAGTACCCAAACAAGACCGCGCACTACGCTGATCTTGTACAGCAGGCGCGCGGGCTGCTGGCCGGTGAGCGTGATTTCATCGCCAATGCCGCGAACTTTGGCGCGCTGGTCTACCACAGCCTGCCGGGACTGAACTGGGCCGGCTTCTACCTGTATGACGGCACCGAGCTGGTGGTGGGGCCGTTCCAGGGCAAGCCGGCGTGCATCCGCATTGCGCTGGAACGCGGCGTGTGCGGCACGGCCGCAAGCACCCGGCAGACGCAGGTGGTGCATGACGTCAACGCCCATCCCAACCATATCTTTTGCGATGGCGCATCGCAGTCGGAAATCGTCGTGCCGCTGGTCAAGTCCGACGACAGCCTGCTGGGGGTGTGGGACGTGGACAGCCCGCACGTCGGCCGCTTCGATGACGAAGATCGCGACGGCATGCAGGCGTTGTGTGCGGTGTTCATGGCGACGATGACCCAGTCCTAGCAGTCCGCTTGCGCTCGTCCACGTCGCCCCTCTGAGGTGTCGCCCGCCTGCGAGTTGCTACGGCGACGCGCTGTCGCGCGGCGTGCGCAGCAGCGTCACCACCGCCTGTCGCGCCTCTTCCACGCCGGTTCCCGCTGACGATGAAAAAATCTGCGCGTTGGCGTCCAGGCCCTCGGTCGCAAACGTCTTGCGCAAGGCGGCCAACGCCTGCGCCGCCTGGTTGTGCGAAAGCTTGTCGGCCTTGGTCAGCAGCACATGGCACGGCAGCGCCGTGTCGCGGCAGAACACCAGCATGGTTCGGTCAAATTCCTTGAGCGGGTGGCGGATGTCGACGATCAGTACCAGGCCACGCAGGCTGCGGCGCTGGTGCAGGTAAGCGTCGATTTCCAGTCGCCAGTGCTCGCGCATCTCCACCGGCACCTTGGCGTAGCCGTAGCCGGGCAGGTCGATCAGGCGCATGACCGTTGGTGCCTGGCCATCGACCTGCGCCGGCGGCGGCAGGCTGAAGGCGACCATCTGCTGCGTGCGTCCGGGGGTCTTGGAGGTACGCGCCAGGCCCTTGTGGTTGGTCAGCGTGTTCAGCGCGCTGGACTTGCCGGCATTGGAGCGGCCGGCAAACGCGACCTCGGCGCCAGTGTCGGCAGGAAGTTGGCTGATGCGATGGGCGGCGAGCACGAACTGCGCGCCTTGCAAGAGCCTGCTCATGAGGGATTGGACATGGGGAAAGTTTGACCAGGCTGGATGGCGCAGGGATAATTCCGCGGTTCCGCTGCTGCACGCCTTGCGCCTGCAATCAACGGCGGTGTCCGCACGCGTCTCGGGAGTCAAGTGTATGGGTTTTAACGCCACAGGTTTTCGGCCGACGGCGCTCGGCACCGCGCTTGCGCTGGGGTTGACGCTCTGCGCAGGCGTCGTTCTGGCGCAGGATGCCGCCGCCCCGGCCGCCAGTGCCCCTTCTGCCAGCGCGCCGGCCACGTCCGGCAGCAGCGCCGCGCCGGCGAGCGCCGTCAGTGCCCCCGCCGCGGCCCCTGCGGCGGTTGCCGACACCGGTTCGGTCAAGCCCGGAGAGGCCACTGCAGGTCAGGCCAAGGCCGCGGTCTGCGGCGCCTGCCACGGCATGGACGGCAATTCCGCGGACGCGCAATATCCCAAACTGGCCGGCCAGAGCGAGGCCTACATCGCCCGCCAGCTGATCGATTTCAAGAATGGCACACGCCAGAATCCGATCATGATGGGCATGGCCGCGCCGCTGTCACCGCAGGACATGCATGACCTTGGCGCGTACTTCGCGAGCAAGACTGCCTCGCCCGGCGTGGCCGACCAGGCTCTGGTCGCGCACGGCCAGCAACTGTTCCGCCAGGGCGACGCCACGCGCGGCATCCCGGCCTGCATGGCGTGCCACAGCATCGACGGTCGCGGCAACCCGGGCGCGGCCTACCCGCAATTGAGTGGCCAGCACGCGCAGTACGTCCAGGCCACGCTCAAGGCCTGGCACGACGGGACGGTGTGGGGCACCGATGCGCGCGCGCAGATCATGCCGGCCATCGCCAAGCAGCTCGACGACAAGGACATTGCCGCGCTCTCGAGCTACATCGAAGGCCTGCACGGCACCGATGCGCCGCCTGCCGCTGCCGCCACGCCCTGACCCAAGCGCGCCGGCTCCCATGCCGGCGCTTTCGGTTTCAAGCCATCCATGAGGTGTCTTATGTTCAAGCATCTGCCGATTTTGTGCGCCGCCATGCTGGCCCTGGCCGCGTGCGGCAAGGACAGCAGCGCGCCACAGGCCGTCACGCCCACGCCCACGCCCACGCCGACCGCGACTGCGACCGCCCCTGTCGCCGAGGCGGCATCCAGCAGCCCGGCAGCTGCATCCACGGCCGGCGACGCAGCCCCTGCCGACGCCGCCAGTGCCGTGGCGCAGGCGCCGGCAGCAACGTCTGCAACTGCGGCCGCGCCTTTTGTCGACAACGGCAAGTGGGTGGAAGGCAAGCACTACTTTCGCATCGACCCCGCGCAACCGACCAGCCATCCGGGCAAGATCGAGGTAACCGAAGTGTTCTCCTACGGTTGTCCGGCGTGCAATTCATTCCATCCCACGGTGGACCGCATCGCCAAGAGCCTGCCGGCCAACGCGGTGATGAACTACCTGGCCGCGTCATTCCGTCCGGATGAGAACTGGCCGATGTACCAGCGCGCGTTTTACGCCGCGCAGGCGCTGGGCGTGGCGCAGAAGACGCAGGACGCCATGTTCGACGCGGCATGGAAGACCGGCGAGCTGGCGACCTATGACCTGCGCGCAGGCAAACCCAAGCCGCGTGCAGCCTGGCCCACCATCGAGGATGCGGCGAAGTTCTACGCCAAGTTCGGTGTCGATCCGAAGGAGTTCCTGGCCGTAGCCAACTCCTTCACCGTCAATACGCAGATGAAGCGCGCCGACGAGCTGATGAAAGCCTACGGTGTGGACAGCACGCCGACCATGATCGTCAACGGCAAGTATCGCTTTGGTCCGAGCACCGCCGGTGGCGCCACCCAGGCGATGGAACTCACGCAGTGGCTGGTGGCCAAGGAAGCAGCCGGCCAGTAACCTGCCCGGTGATCCCCACGTCGAGGTAACCGGAATGTCCCCGCGCAGCTTTTACCCACGTTTGGCCGCGTTGCTGGCCGCCTTCATGCTGGCCAGTGCCTGTACCGCGCAACCGGCCACGCCGGCGCCGTACACCGAGGGCAACGAATACGTGACCTTGCCCGCGCCGTACCAGCGCTACAGCAACGACGGCAAAGTCGAGGTGGTGGAGGTCTTTTCGTACGGCTGCATCCATTGCGCGCAATTTGCCCCGTTTGCGGAGAAGCTGCGCAAGGAACTGCCCAAGGGCGCGGTGTTCAAGCTGGTGGCGGCGCCGTTCAGCGCCGAGTGGTTGCCGTTTGCGCGTGCCTGGTACGCAGCCGACCAGATGGGCGTGGTCGAGCGCACGCACATGCCGCTGTTCGAGGCGAAGTTCGGCGAGCAGTATCCGATCAATTCCATGGACGAGCTGGCCGACTTCTATGCCCGGCAGGGCGTCGACCGCGCCCGGTTCATGCAACTGGCCACGTCGCCGGAGGCCACGGCCGCGCTCAAGCGTGACCTGACGCTGATCCAGCACTGGCAGGTCGACGGCACGCCGAGCCTGGTGATCAACGGCAAGTACCGCGTCGCCAATGTCCACAGCCTTGACGAGTTGATGGCGGTGGCGCTGTGGCTGGCCAAGCGCGAAGTCGCCGCCCAGCATAAGTGAGTGGGTACGCGGTGCGTTTTTGCAATGCCGCAGGTGTGACCCAACTGGCGTCTTGTTCACGGGCGCAGCATCATGCTGGTATTGCGGCGACCCGCCGCCCGCTTGTGATGCCTGATGAAAAGCGCCACCGAACCCCTTCCTGATGCGCCCGCCGAGCGCCGCCTGCGCCTGCTGAGCTGCAACATCCTGGCCGGTGGCAGCGTGCACGCGTACCGCGAATACCTGACCCGTTCGATCAGCGCGGTGCTACCGGGCCGGGCGAAAATGGACAATCTCGACCGCCTGGCCGAGGTGTTGCCGCAGTTCGACGTGATCGGCCTGCAGGAGGCTGATGCCGGCAGCCTGCGTTCGGGCTTCCTCAACCAGACCCGCTACCTGGCCGAAACCTCCGGCATGCCGTTCTGGAGCTACCAGCCCAACCGCGCCATGGCGCGCGTGGCGCACTCGGCCAACGGGCTGATCAGTCGCCTCGAGCCGCAATCGGTGCTGGATTATCCGCTGCCGTGCCGTATCCCCGGCCGCGGCGCGCTCCTGGCGCAGTTTGGCGAGGGTGAGAACGCGCTGGCGGTGATGATTGCGCACTTGTCCCTGAGCGCTTCGGCGCGCGCCCGGCAACTCGATTTCATCTCCGAACTGCTGCAGGATTTCCCGCACGCGGTGCTGATGGGCGACTTGAACAGTGAACCGGGCAGCGTGGAAATGCGCCGCTTGTTCGCCAAATCGGTGCTGCAGCCGCCAGACCAGTCCACCCCGACTTTTCCCAGCTGGAAACCGCGACGCGCGCTGGATCACATCCTCACCTCGGCGGCAGTGAGCCTGGACAAGGTGTGGGCGTTGCCGCAGGCGTTCTCCGACCACCTGCCGCTGGCGGCGGAGATCCGCCTGCCCGCGCACGTCGGCGGCAAGTCCCAGCGTCGACGGCGGCACAATCGATGAGGTCGCGCGTGGTGCGCACGGCGCTGCCGTGGCTGGGCATCGTCGCGTTGGGCGCATTGGCGGCGTGGCTGCGCTATGGCGTGGTCGAATCCCCCGCCATGGCCATGACCTGCGCGGCGGCGCAAGGTCCCTGGTGGTGCGCGGCGCGACAGGGCATCGTGCTGGGCTTCCTGTACAACGTGTACGGCATCGCCGCGTTGCTGGCGGCGGCGTGGGCGCTGGTCGTGCGCGGCGTGCTGGCTTCGTCGGTGGCCGCCGCGCTGGGTTTGTTCGCGCTGGAACTGTACGGATTCCAGAGCGGCGCGCTGGCGCTGCTGGTGGGCAGCCTATGCCTGCTGGGTGCGCAAGCGCGGCCCGAGCCAACCGCGCAGGACCGGCCACGCCAAGGCCAGGTTCAACCCCAGCCATAGCCAGGCGGTCTGCGTCAGCCCCGCCTCCTGCACCACCACAATGGTGGCAAGCAGCGGCAGCCAGGCGGCGAGGAAGCGCTCCTCCAGGGTCGGCAATGTCGCGCGTGACAACAGCCCGTCGAGCAGCGCGTAACCAATGCACGGCAGCGCGAACAAGCCCAGCGGAAAGTCGCGGTAGCGGCCGTCAAACACCAGCAGCAATCCGTAAAAGGCCAGGGTGAACAGCCAGGCCATGCGCAACCCGCCGGGCGCGGCATCGACCATGGCGGGCCGCAGCGTGGCGGGGGTCGCCGCCATGCGAGAAGCAATCCGGCGCGACAACAGCACAGCGGTGACCAACGCCGCAGCGCACGCGGTGATGGACAGCGTCCACTCCCAGCCGTCGCGCGCCGCATAGGCCATCTGCCGTGCCTGCCACGCCAGCGCGCTGCCAGCGGCGAAACCGGACAGTCCCAGCGCGAGCCAGCCGCGCGTGCCGCGCCAGCGCCGCGCCGGCACGCCGCACAGCACGAAGACCACCGCCCCGCCCAATGCGGCCAGCCACCCCAGCCACCACCTCGCGACTTCCGCGACCGGACCGGTCATCGGAAATTTCGGCCGCGCCTGCGCGTCGAAGATGCCCCAGTAGCCGCCGACGGTGCCTTCCTGCGCGCGTTTCCACGGCTGGTCAAATGCCTCGATCACGTTGTAGGGCATGTGTACCGCGGCGGCGTAGTCGAGAAAGCCGCGCAGATAGCGCGCCTCGTTGACGATGCTGGCATCGGCCGCCTGACGCTGGCGACCGGCGCTGGGCCAGCCGGTCTCCCCGATCATCACCGCCTTGCCGGGAAACGCGGCGCGCACTTTGGCGTAGACGTCGGCCACATGCTGCAGCGCGCGTGCCGGTGCGACCGGCTGGTCCTCCCAATAGGGCAGGATGTGGATGGTGAGGTAGTCCACCGACGCGGCCAGCTGCGGATGGCGCAGCCAGAACTCCCACACGTCGGCATAGGTGACCGGCGCCTTGACCGCGGCGCGTACTTCGCGCACGTACGCAGCCAATGCCGGCGCCGACAGTTCGCCACGCAGCAGCACTTCATTGCCGACAATCACCCCACGCAGCACCTGCGGCCAGGCGCGCGCCGTGGCGATGCCCAAGCGCACCTGTTCGGCATTGGCCACGGGGTCGCGACCAAGCCAGATGCCGAGCAGCACCTTCATGCCGTAGCGCTGTGCGATGCGCGGCACCGCGCTCAAGCCCTGGCCCTGGGAATAGGTGCGAACGCAATCGAAGCGCTGTGACAACGCACGCAGGTCGGCATCGATGCGTTCGGGGCTGATGAACGCGTGCACGTCCAGCGGCGACTCGCCCGGCAACCGGAACGGCGCGTACGACACGCAGGCGATGCGTCCGGACGGCGCGTCCGGCATCGCCACCGGCCGCCCCAGTGACCACCATCCCCACGCGCCGAAAATCGCCAGCGCAAGCAGCGCCAGCCACGCCAGGCCCTGCCGGCGATCAACCCGCGAAATAACCGATGCCATGGCGACCCGATGGACGCAAAACAGCGACCAGCTTAGCAGTCGCGTTGACCGCATCGGTGTCGCGCCCGCCGCTTGCAGGCCATGCCATGGCGCTGCCCACCCATTCGGCGCACGACCCGGCAGATCGCAACTTGAGGCAACCACGGCGGCGCTGCGCAGGTGGCGCGGCAAGACCGTTCGGAGCCATCCACTACACTGCCCCGTGGTCTGACCGCAGGAGCCGCCATGTCCTTGTCATTGTTCCGGCGCGCCGCGCTTGCCGTTGTCGTTTGCCTCGTCGCGGCCGCAGGCGCCAACGCCGCCGAGCCGGACGCAGCGCAGCGCACGGCATTCATCCAGGCTTACGCCGCGGCGCAAAACGGCGGCGACGCGTGGCGCGCGCAGGCCGCGTCACTGACGGACTATCCGTTGTATCCCTACCTCGAAGCCGCGGCGATGCAACACGACATCCGCCAGGTCGGGCGCGCGGCGGTGGACGATTACCTACGCCGCTATCCGGGCTGGATACCCGCCGCGGACGTGCGCCGCGCCTTCCTGCTGGAGCTGGCCCGACGCCAGGACTGGCCCGATTTCAGTGCGTTGTACCAGCCTGGCCTGGGCGACACGCTGGCGTGCCACGCCTTGCGCGCCAAGCTTGCGCGCGGCCAGGCGCTGGATTTCGACAGCGACTTGTCCGCGCTGTGGACCAAACCCAATCTGCCCGACGCCTGCGATCCGGTCCTCGCCGCCGCGCGCGACCAGGGCCTGCTTACCACCGATCGCGTGTGGGGTCGCATCGATCGCGCCGCCGCAGCCAACCAGCCGGGGACCATCGCCGCCATGGCCGGCTTGCTGCCCGCAGAGGATGCGATGACGGCTCGCCAATTCGCCCTGGCGCTGCGCGACCCGGGCGCCGCTGTGGCCGCCGCCGGCACCTGGGCCGATACGCCGCGCAACACGCAGGCCACCACGCTCGCCCTGGTGCGGCTTGCCCGGCGGCAATCGACCAGCGCCGACAGCGCATGGCAAAACCTGCAGGGACGCTTCAGCTTCACCGCGGCGCAGCGCGAGCAGATCCTGTACACGCTGGCGTTGTTCCATGCCACCGATTTTGACGCCAACTCTCTGGCGCGGCTCATCGCCCTGCCACCGGCCGCGCAAACCGATGCCAGCCGTGAATGGCGCGCGCGCGTGGCGCTGGCGCGACAGGATTGGCCGGCCGTGCTTGCAGCCATCGACGCGATGCCCGCGCAGCAGCAACAGGACGGCGAGTGGCGCTATTTCCGCGCCCGCGCGCTGGCGGCCAGCGATCGTCCAGACGAAGCCACGGCGCGCTACGCGGCGCTGGCAACGGAGCCCACCTTCTTCGGCTTCCTGGCCGCCGATCGCGTGCACCAGCCCTATGCGTTGTGTCCGCTGACGCTGGACACCGACGCGCAACGCGAACAGGCGCTGCTGGCCAACGCCGGCCTGTTGCGCGCCTTCGAGCTGTACGCGGTGAACCTGCCGCAATACGCGCGCCGCGAATGGACACGTGCGTTGCAGGGTTCGGACCAGGCCACGCAACAGATGGCGGCGGACCTGGCCAACCGTCGCGGCTGGTACGACCGGGCGGTGTTCACGCTATCCAGCGGCCCGGCGCTGCGCATGTACGCGTTGCGCTTCCCGCTGGCCAGCCAGGACGGCCTGGTGCCGCAGGCCCAGGCGGCGGGTATCGAGCCGGCGTGGGCTTACGGCATCCTGCGCGCGGAAAGCGCGTGGATGAACGACGCGCGCTCCGGCGCCGACGCGCGCGGGCTGATGCAACTGCTGCCCTCCACCGCCGAGCTGGTCGCGCGCCGCAACGGCCTGGACTGGAACGGCGCCGAGTCGCTGTACGACCCGGTGGTCAACATTGCCCTGGGCACGCGCTACCTGGCGCAGATGGCCCAGCGCTTCAACGGCTCTTCGTGGCTGGCCAGCGCCGCCTACAACGCCGGTCCCAACCGCGTCGACCAATGGCTCACCGCGCGCGGCACGCTGGCACCGGACCTGTTCATCGCCAGCATCCCGTTCAAGTAGACCCGCGAATACGTCGCCCGCGTGATGGCCTTCAGCGTCATCTACGACTGGCGCCTCAACGGCAACGCCGTGCCGCTGGCCACCCGCCTGGCTCCGATCGGCCAGCCCTACGCCCAACCCGGCGCCACCACCGCGCGCACCGACATCCGTTGTCCGGCTGCACCCGCGCCCACCGCGGCGCGCTGAGCCAGGAGCAACTCCCCATGCGCACCCACGGCACGCTGACGCGCTGGAACGACGACCGCGGCTTTGGTTTCATCGCGCCGGCGCTGGGCAGCGACGAAGTGTTCGTGCACGTCTCGGCCTTCCCGCGCGACGGCGTGCGCCCGCGTGTGGGCGAACTGATCTCCTTCGACCTCGAAACCCACGAGGGCAAGCGCCGCGCCGTGCGGGTCATGCGTCCGGGCAGCCAGCTCCCGGCCCATGCATCGCGCCGTGCCAGTACCGTTCGTCCGCGCAACGGCCTGCCCGCCGCGGTACTCGCCCTGCTGGTCGTCGGCGGCGTTGCCGCATTCGGCTACATCAAACTGTCCCCGCACCTCGGCGCCGGACCTGTCGCCCCGGTCGCCGCGATTGCGCCCATCCAGGCCGCGCCCGTCGAGCACGTGCCAGCCTTCACCTGCGACGGTCGCACCCGTTGCCCGCAAATGACCTCCTGCGCCGAAGCCCGCTTCTTCCTCAAGCAATGCCCCGGCACCAAGATGGATGGCGACGGTGACGGCGAGCCATGTGAGCAGCAGTGGTGTCATTGAAGCAGTTTGGCGCTTCGCCAGACGCGCCATTCCGCTGCGCGACACAGACGGCAACGCGCCAGCGCAGACGATAGCCGCAGGCCACCGTCCGACGGCGCCGAGTGCGGTCCGTCATCGCGTCCGCGGTTGTGGCCGCTCCGCGCGGAACAACGCCAGTGCAGCCGCTGCCGCCAGCAAGGCGGCGACACCGAATGCGGTCAAGGCCGCGCCGAAGCCCCACGTCAGCGCCCACTGGAACAACAGGCTGCCCAGACCAAAGCCGGTGAACAGGGTGAACGCCATCAGCCCCACTGCCTGCGCCCGGTTGCCATGCAGGTCGGTGACGATGCCGGCCAGCAACGGCTGGGTCAGATCGAAACCCAGCGACAAGGTGACGATGGCCAGTTGCACCGCGACCAGCGGCAACGGCACGGCGAGCAACAGCGCGCAGACGCCAGTCAGCGCCACGCCAGCGGGGATGATCCGGGCGCGGCCGCGACGGTCGGCGAGACGTCCGATCACCGGTCCGAACAGCAGCCCGGGAACGCCATAACCCATCAGCGCCAGGCCAATTCCCACCTCACCCAGCCCGAACCGCTGGCGCAGATAAACGCCAAGCCAGGTATAGACACCCGATTGCACCACCGCATTGATCAGCACATAGGCGTAGGTCCGCTGCCCCCGTGCCAGCGCCAGCAGCGCGGCGTAGCCTTGCACGATGACCGCCAACGCTGGCGCTGCCGGCCGCCGCAGTTGCCGCGGGAAGGCACTCACGCCCACCGCCACCATCAGCAACATGACACCGATCGCCGCCACCACCAGGAACAAACCGGCCCAGCCAACCACCGGCTCCATCAATGCGCCCACGGTGGCACCCGTGGCCGTGCCGCCGGCGATCGATCCGAACAACCAGCCCAGCGCGCGGCCGCGCTGCTGAAATGGCACGACATCGCCAATCAAGGTCAGGCTGATCGGCACGATGCCGGCCGCACCGATTCCGGTGGCGATTCGCCAGCCGAGGAATGCCTCGATGCTCCCGGCCGAAGCCGTGGCCACGGTGAATGCAATGAACAGCAGCAACGAACCGAGGATCACCGCACGGCGGCCAAGCCGGTCCGACAGCGGCCCCCACACCAGCGTGGCCAACCCGTGCGGCAACAGGTAGGCCGGCACCGCCAGACCGATCCAACCCACCGGACTGTGGAACACCTCCGCCAGCCGCGGGATCAGCGGCGCCACCATGAACGCCTGCACGAACACCAGAAACGCGGCGCTGCAGATGACCGGCAGCATCCACCGCGACGCGGCCGGCGCCTGCGGCGGGTCGGCGCTGACCGCCATGGGCATCAGCGTTCCGCCTGCTGGCGCTGATAGTGTCGTGCCACCCGCGCGCGGTTGCCGCAGGTCGCGGTCGAGCACCAGCGCCGGCGTGGATGATTGGCAACGAACTGCAACACGCAGTCCGAATGCGCGCACTCGCGCAGGAGCCTGCCCGAGGGGCCAGTAAGCACGGCCAGCGCGTCGGCCGCCAGCACCTGCAGCAATGCGTCACGTCTGGATGGGGCGGAGGGGGGCGCCAGACGCGGCCCCGTGGCCGGCCAGAGCAGCCGGGGCGACAACGTCGGGGTCGCCAATGCCGCGTTAAATTGCCGCAGCGCGACCGCGCTTGGCCGCACCTGTTCGCGTCGCGCGGCCAACAGCGCCGCCAGCGTCGCACGCAAATCCCGTACCGCCTGCCAATCGCCCGCATCAACCGGGCCCGACCATGCCAGCCGCGCGGACTCGGCGCGCAGCCACGCGGCCAACGCCGCCGGCGTTGCCAGCAAGTCCACGTCCCTCCCGCCCTGGCGCACGCGCGTGTTCACCAGATCCAGAGACAGCGGTTCGCCCAGCAGGGGAAATCTCGACAAGGCTTCCATTACTCAACATCCGCGGCGACGTCCGGGTTGTCATCTTACTAATGGCTAGATACATTAGTCAAAGCTGCGCAGCGCAAACTGCGCCGGCCAGCCATCATTCAAGGAGGCAAACCGCCATGGCGGCATCCACAACCACCCACTCCACCATCACGCCGGCAACCGGCAGCGCGCATGACGTGCAGCACCGTAGCGTCCGGATCGATGGCCTGGACATTTTTTATCGCGAGGCCGGTCCGGTCGACGCGCCCAAGCTGCTCCTGCTGCACGGCTTTCCCGCCGCCTCGCACCAGTACACGACACTGATCGACCGCCTGGCCGATTGCTTCCATCTGCTGGCGCCGGACTATCCCGGCTTCGGTTACAGCAGTGCACCCGCCTCCAGCAACGCCGGTGGCAACTTCGTCTATACGTTCGACCACCTGGCCGACATTACCGAGCATTGGCTGACCCACCTCGGCGTGACGCGTTTTTTCATGTACGTGTTTGATTTCGGTGCACCGGTCGGCTATCGCATCGCCAGCCGCCACCCGGACTGGATCCAGGGCGTGATCGCGCAAAATGGCAACGCCTACGAGGCCGGACTGGGACCGGACATGCAACCGGCGGTGAAGTACTGGGCGGACCGCGCCGGCATGGAAGCGACCATCCGCGGCGCGCTCACCCTCGCCGCCACCCGCGCCCAGCACATCGACGGTGCCGCCAACCCGCAAAAGATCAATCCCGATACGTGGACACTGGACCAGCACTGGCTCGATCTGCCCGGCCGCGACCAGGTCATGCTCGACCTGCTGTACGACTACCAGTCCAACGTCGCGCTGTATCCGGTCTGGCAACGCTGGCTGTCCCAGCAGCAACCGCCCATGCTGTTGCCGTGGGGAAAAAACGATGCGTTCTTCCCCGAGGCCGGCGCCTGCGCCTATCTCGCCGACGTGCCTGGCGCGGAGTTGCATCTGCTCAACGGCGGCCACTTCATCCTGGACGAATACCTCGACACCGTGGCCGG
>JBDTIE010000142.1:0-3415 GCA_039936515.1 Rhodanobacter sp.
AGTGGTCGGCCACGCCGGGCAACCGGGTCTCCTCGACCGCGACCGTGCCGTCATGCTCGCCTTGCAGGTGGCCGAGCATGGCGCCCAGACCCAGCGGTACCCGCCCGGCGATCACGCCGACCTGGCGACAGCCGTCCCAGCGCGAGAAGCCCTCCTGCAACAAATTCCGGTTATGTCCGAGCAAAGTCTCGCTGCCATGCCCGAGCGCCGCAAAACCGCACGCCGCAGCGCTGCCAAGCAATGGCGAACCCAGACAGACGATGCGCCCCTGCGGCAACCCTGCCGGCGCGTCGGTGCACGCGCGCAACGCCAACAGGCCACCGAGGCTGTGGCCGACCAAATGCACGACGCCGGCGTCCTCGCCCAGCAACTGCATGCGAGCGTGCAGACGATCGACTATTCGCTGCTGGGTGGCAGCGACGCTGAGGTAATCGAAACGGTGGACGCGGAAGCCGGCCGCGATCAGCCGGCGATGCAGCATGGCCAGCGCAAAGCCGCGCATCCACAGCCCGTGCAGCAGGATGACGTGATCGCCTGGCTGCGGGTGCGCGATGGCGCGTGGTAAATCTGGCCGCTGGTCAGACATGGCTGGGTACCGGCGAGTCTCGCATGGCCTGGCGCCAGAACAACACGACGCGTCTGCCGATTCGTACTCCCTATGACCCCTTGCCGGCAACCACCGCCACGTGCAATTCCTGCAACTGCGCCGGGCTCACCACCGATGGCGCGTCTGTCATCAGGTCCTGCGCACTGGTGGTCTTGGGAAAGGCGATGACGTCGCGGATGGAGTCGGTGCCAGCCAGCAGCGCGGCAATGCGGTCCACGCCGAACGCCACGCCACCGTGTGGTGGCGCGCCAAAGCGCAGCGCCTTGAGCAGGAAGCCGAACTTGGCTTGCGCCTCTTCCGCGCCGATGCCCAGCAGTTCAAACACCGCGCTCTGCATTTCCGGACGATGGATTCGGATCGAGCCGCCGCCAATCTCGTTGCCGTTGAGCACCATGTCGTAGCCACGGCTGACAGCGGTGGCGGCGTTGGCGCGCAGGTCGTCGATGTCGTCGATCTTCGGCGCGGTGAACGGATGATGCAGGGCGACGTAGCGCTGCGCCTGCGTGTCGAACTCGAACATCGGAAAGTCAGTGACCCACAACGGCTTCCAGCCTTCGTTGACGAGGCCGCGATCACGGGCCACCTTCAGCCGCAGCGCACCCATGAAGTCGCACACGGTCTTCCACGCACCGGCACCGACAAACAACATGTCGCCGGCCTGCGCGCCGGTGGCGGCAAGGATCGCCTCCAGCGCCGCGTCATCCAGGAACTTGGACACCGAAGAATGCACGCCCTCGCGGCCCTTGGCCGGATCGTCCACGCGCATCCACGCCAGACCCTTGGCGCCGTAGCGGCTGACGAATTCGCTCAGGCCGTCGATGTCCTTGCGGCTGAAACTGCTGCCGCCGGGCACGCGCAGGGCGGCGACGCGTCCGGCCGGATCGTTCGCCGGCTGCGCGAAGACATTGAACTCCACATGTTTGACCGCCTGGGCAATGTCCACCAGTTCCAGGTCGAAGCGCAGGTCCGGCTTGTCCGAACCGAAGCGACGCATGGCTTCGGCCCAGGTCATGCGCGGGAAAGCCGCCTCCAGCTCCACGCCCTGCACCTCGCGGAACACGTGGCGGATCAGCGCCTCCACCACGTCCTGGATATCCTTCTCTTCCACAAACGCGAATTCGATATCCAGCTGGGTGAACTCCGGCTGGCGGTCGGCGCGCAGGTCCTCGTCGCGGAAGCAGCGCGCGATCTGGTAATAGCGGTCGAAGCCGGCGACCATCAACAGCTGCTTGAACAACTGCGGCGACTGCGGCAACGCGTAGAACTGGCCCTCGTGCACGCGGCTGGGCACCAGATAGTCGCGCGCGCCTTCGGGCGTGGCCTTGGTCAGGATCGGCGTTTCGATGTCCTGGAAGCCGCGATCGTCCAGGTAATGTCGCATCGCGCGCACCAGCTTCACGCGCTTGCGCATGCGCTCCTGCATCAGCGGCCGGCGCAGGTCCAGGTAGCGGTAGGCCATGCGCATGTCCTCGTTGGGACTTTCGTGCAGCGCGAAAGGCAGGTCCTTCGCCGCGTTGAGGATTTCCACGTGTTCGGCCAGCACCTCCACCGTGCCGGTGCGCAGTTTGTCGTTGACGGACACGCGCGAGCGCACGCTGCCGGTGACACGCAGGCAAGACTCGTTGCCGATCTCGCCGGCCAGCGCAAAGGCGTCGGCATGGGCGCGTTCAATCACCACCTGCGCCAAGCCCTCGTGGTCACGCAGGTCGACAAAGGCCACGTGCGATTGCAGGCGCACGGTGTTGACCCAGCCACACAAGCTGATGGTCTGGCCGATCAGCGACTCGTCGATGAGGCCACAGTAGTGCGTGCGCATGCGCTGGAAGCTCCGGCCGCAGGCGGCCAATGGCGTGGGATAAGACCGCGCATCTTAACATCGCCTCACGCGCGGGCCGGCCGCAACGGTCGGCAGTGCGGCCGCTCAACTGCCGCTGGCTGGCGCCGCGGACTTGGCCGGCGTGGACGCCACCGCTGGCGCGGCAGGCGGCGCAGGCTTGGCGCCGTCGCCCGGCTTTGTCGTCTGCGTCTTGTCGGCCGAGGCGGCATGATCGTGCTTGTCGCCGACCTTGGGCGCGCCCGCGTCGCCGGCGAGGTTGTGCCTGGCATCGCCGGGCTTTTTGAAGTCCGTCTCGTACCAGCCGGTCCCCGCCAGACGAAACGAGGGCGCGCTGAGCATGCGATGCAGCGGCTGTGCGGCGCACTGCGGACAGACCGTGGGATCGGCGTCGGACAACTTCTGCAGGTGATCGAAATGGTGCCCGCAACTGGGGCACTCGTATTCATAGATGGGCATGCGAACTCCGGATACGACAACGCGCGCGCGCACAGGCGTACGTGCAACCGCTCATTATCGGCGCCGCAGCACGGATTTCAATGCACCGACTCGCGTACCGCGGGCACTGCCCGCCGGCTTTTGCGCCTGGACGTACGGATGGCGGGCAGTGCCCGCCATCCGTGGCTGCTCGCCATTTGCCGCGTAGCGCATGTCACAACGGGGGACAGTGCCCGCCCTGCACGGCGCAATATGCCGGCGTTGCGGCGGGTCAACGTTTGCTGAAAACCAGCCGCCCGGCATCGACACCGACAATGACCGTTTCGCCGGGCGCGTAGATGCCGGAGAGGATTTCGCGCGCCAGCGGGTTTTCCAGTTGCTGCTGGATCGCGCGCTTGAGCGGGCGTGCACCATAGACCGGGTCGAAGCCGACGTTGCCCAGCAACGTCAGTGCCGCGTCGCTGATGTCCAGCTTCAACTGCCGCTCGGCCAGGCGTTGCTCCAGGTACGCCAGCTGAATTTTGGCGATGGCAAGG
>JBDTIE010000143.1:0-4159 GCA_039936515.1 Rhodanobacter sp.
CGCAGCCACTGGATGCGCTGATCGGCATCGCCCGGCGGCGTGCGCCGCAAAGCCCAGACCCGGTCGCCGCGCGCAAGCAGGCGCTGCGCCACGCGCGAGCCAAGATCACCGCAACCTGCCAGCAGGACATTTTCGCCCACCGTGCTTCTCTCCAGTCGAAAAGTTCGTGCAGATTCCGTCCGGTTGGCAAGCGGACGCGTCGCCGCGCCCTGCTAGCATTCGCGCATGAACCCGTCGAGCAACCTGTTCATCGTCGGCGCCACCGGCGCCGGCAAGACGTCCATCGGGCGTCGGCTTGCCGCGCATTATGGACTGGCGTTCATCGATCTGGATCAGGAGATCGAACGCCACACCGGCGTCAACGTGGGCATGGTGTTCGAGATCGAGGGCGAGGCCGGTTTCCGCGAGCGCGAAAGCGCGTTGCTGGACGAGCGCAGCCAACGCACGGGGATAGCGATGGCCACAGGGGCGGGCGCGGTGTTGGCGCCGGCCAACCGCGAACGGCTGACCACGCGCGGTTTCGTGGTGTGGCTGCAGACCAACGTCGAGCAGCAACTGCAACGCCTGCAGCGCGACGATCGCCGACCGCTGCTGGGTGGCATGGACCGGGCCGAACGCCTGCGTGGCATGGCGCATGTACGCACACCGTTGTACGCGGCCATGGCTGACCTGGCCGTGCCCGGCGCGCAAGGTACGGTCGCCAGCGCCTGTGCACGTTGCGTCAGCTTGATCGACCAGCACTGGCAACGTCTGCCCACACCCGCCGCGCAGGCACCCGCGTGAGCGTGCAAGACCTCACCGTCACGCTCGGCGCGCGCAGTTACCCGGTGTGGATCGGCGCCGGATTGCTGGGCGACGCTGCGCGCTGGCGCGCGCGCCTGCGCGGGCGGCACGTGCTGGTGATCAGCAACACCACGGTGGCGCCGCTCTACCTTGAACGCGTCCTGCGTGGCCTGCACGGCCTGCATCAGGCAACCTTCGTGCTCGAAGACGGCGAAGCGCACAAGAGCTTTGCCAATGTCGGCCGTGCGCTGGAGGCGCTGGGCACGCTCGGCGCCACGCGCGATGCGTGCGTGCTGGCGCTGGGCGGCGGCGTGGTCGGGGATCTGGCTGGCTTCAGCGCCGCGTGCTGGATGCGCGGCATCGATTTCATGCAGATGCCGACCACGCTGCTGGCCATGGTCGATTCCTCCGTCGGTGGCAAGACCGGCGTCAACCTGCCCGCGGGCAAGAACCTGGTCGGCGCCTTCCATCAGCCGCGGGCCGTGATCGCCGACATCGATACGCTGGCCACCCTGCCCGCTCGCCAATACCGCGCAGGCCTGGCCGAGGTGGTGAAGGCTGCGGCCATTGGCGATGCCGCCTTCTTCCAGTGGCTGCAAGACCACGCCGCCGCGCTGGCTGCACGCGAGCCGACGGTGCTGCTGGAAACCATTACCCGCGCCGTGCGCTTCAAGGCCGCTGTCGTGGAGCGCGACGAAACCGAGCAGGGCGAGCGCGCGCTGCTCAACTTTGGCCACACTTTCGGTCATGCATTGGAAACCGCCGGTCACTACACCACGCTGCTGCATGGCGAGGCAGTGGCTGTGGGCATGTTGCTGGCCGCACGCCTGTCCGAGCGCCTGGGCATGAGCGCAGCCGATGAGCGCACGCGCCTGCAGGACCTGTTGCACGCGCTGGGTCTGCCGACCGACATGCCCGCTGTCGACGACCCCGATGCGCTGGTCAGGCTCATGCACCTGGACAAGAAGAACACTGCCGACAGCCTGCGCCTGATCCTGTGGCGCGGCATCGGCCAGGCCGAAATCGTAAACGATGTGAGCGCAGCGCAAGTCCTGGCGACGCTGCGCAGCGCGAAAGCCTGAGTGCTCCGACGCCGCACGCGGTCGTCACTGGCAAATCCGATAAACTCGGCTCTTGCCTGCCGCACTACGCATCGGAATCCATGCGCCTTTACCTGCAAACCGCGCCCGGCATTGCCGACGCCCCGCGTTACGCCCAGATCACGCTGGAGCAGGATCTGCTCGGTGGCTGGACGCTATATCGCGAGACCGGCGTGCAAGGTGGCCGGGCAACGCTCAAGCGCGAACAGTTCCTGGAACAGGACGCGGCACTTGCCGCCTTCGAAAAGGCGCGTGACGCGCAGCTCAAACGCGGCTACCGGCTGATGTTTGCGCAAGGCCAGGACGGCCCATATGGACGCTGACATGGCTCTCGAACCGCTGCACAACGGCCGCTTCCTGCGCGCGCTGCGGCGCGAGGCCACCGACACCACGCCGATCTGGGTCATGCGCCAGGCCGGGCGTTACCTTCCCGAGTACCGCGCCACGCGCGAGCGCGCCGGCAGCTTCATGGCGCTGGCGCAAAATCCGGAACTGGCCTGCGAGGTCACGCTGCAGCCGCTGGCGCGCTTCGACCTCGATGCGGCGATCCTGTTTTCCGACATCCTCACCATCCCCGACGCGATGGGCCTGGGGCTGTCGTTCGTGCACGGCGAAGGCCCGCAATTCGCTCGCCCGTTGCGTACTGCCGCTGACATTGACCGCCTCGCAGTACCGGACATGGACGGCGAACTGCGCTACGTCACGGACGCGGTGCGCCTGATCCGCCGCGAGCTGCATGGCCGTGTTCCGCTGATCGGTTTTTCCGGCAGCCCGTGGACGTTGGCGTGTTACATGGTCGAGGGCCAGGGCTCCAAGGACTTTGCCCGCGCCAAGGCGCTGTGCTGGAGCGAACCCAAAACCGCACACCAGTTGCTGGATATCCTTGCCCGCGCGGTCGCCCATTACCTCATCGCCCAGGCGCATGCCGGCGCCCAGGTGCTGATGATCTTCGACACTTGGGGCGGCATGCTTGGGCCCGCGTCGTTCCGCGAATTCTCGCTGCGCTACATGACGCAGATTGTGGCCGCGCTGCACGCCGACCCGGTCGCGCGCACGGTGCCGATCATCCTGTTCTCCAAGGGCGCCGGCCAGCACCTGGCGCACATGGCCGACAGCGGCTGCGCCGCGCTCGGCGTGGACTGGACGCTCGACCTGGCCGACGCTCGCCGCGCCGTCGCCGGCAAGGTCGCGCTGCAGGGCAACCTCGATCCGGCGGTGATGCGCGCCGGCCCGGATGTCATCCGTCGCCAGGCGCGCGCGGTGATGGACAGCTACGGTCCCGGCCCCGGCCATATCTTCAACCTTGGCCACGGCATCACCCCGGAAGTCGACCCGGCCAACCTGCAAATGCTGGTGGATGAAGTGCATGCCTACGGGCGCACCCTGCGCTCCTGACCTCCTGCCGCGACGACGAAACGTCGCTACTTGCCTGGCATAAGATTCCTCCGTCGTGTCCGTCGTGTCCGTGTGAGGCGACTTCGCGCGCACCGTGGCACCTCGCCAATGGCCACGCGCACCCCCGCACGGCACGCAGCGACCAGCACTTTTGGCAGGCGGGCAGCGGCCCCCTACAATCACCAGCTTCCCCCATGACATGGCGCGCCCTTGCGCGCGAGCGAGCGCATCCCGATGGAAAAGAGTTTCGAGCCCGCGCAGATCGAGTCGAAGTGGTATGCGCGCTGGGAAGCCAGCGGGGCGTTCCAGCCCTCGGGCACGGGTGATCCATATTGCATCCTGCTGCCGCCGCCAAATGTCACCGGCACCCTGCACATGGGCCACGCATTCCAGCAGACGGTGATGGACATGCTCATGCGCTATCAGCGCATGCGCGGGCGCGACACGCTGTGGCAGGTAGGCACCGACCACGCCGGCATCGCCACGCAGAAAATCGTGGAGAACCAGCTGGCAGTGGAGGACAAGACCCGCCACGACTTGGGGCGCGAGGCTTTTGTCGAACGGGTCTGGGACTGGAAGGCGGCGTCGGGCTCGACCATCACCAACCAGATGCGCCGCCTGGGCGTGTCGGCGGACTGGTCGCGCGAGCGCTTCACCATGGACGAAGGCCTGTCCGCGGCGGTACGCAAGGTGTTCATCGACTGGTATCGCGCGGGCCTGATCTATCGCGGCAACCGCCTGGTGAACTGGGACCCGGCGCTGGGCACGGCCGTGTCCGACCTGGAGGTGAACAACGTCGAGCGTGACGGCCACATGTGGTCGATCCGCTACCCCGTCACCGGCAGCGAAGACAGCCTGGTGGTCGCCACCACTCGTCCGGA
>JBDTIE010000144.1:0-5165 GCA_039936515.1 Rhodanobacter sp.
CGTGATCCACACCAAAGCTCAGCGCCTTCTGGTCAAGCGTACTCACGCCAAGCAGGTTGCCCGGCAGCAGCCGGATACGACCCGTGCTGGCGCCCAGATCGATGCCACTCTTGCTGCCCAGCGCGAGCCGGCCACGGGCATTGAGCTGGGTGCTGCTGTCAAAGCTGGACAGCCCATCCACCCCTGGCGCCGCGCCCGGAAGCACACGCGGCAAGGCCACGCTGTTGGGTGTGGTGTTGGCACCAACGCTCAGACCCAGGCTGTAGCGACCGACGTCATAGTCGGCACCCACTTCACTGCCCAACAAGCGCGTGGAACTGCCGGCCCAGCTGTGCTGGGTCAGTTCCGCCCGCGCTTGCAGGTTTGGCGTCAAGCCATACTGCAGTCCGGTTCCAAGCACGTTGCGCGCATCAACCACACGCAGCGACAGCGGATTCCTGGCGTGGGCGTCACCACTGGAGGTGTCATCCACGCGCAACGCCAGCAAATGGCCATCGGCACTGCGCCACAACGGCAGCGCCACCCCCGGCTGCACCTGGGTGAACTCGCTTGGCTGCTGACTCAGCAACCGCTCAGCGGCGGCCCCGCGGTCGCCCACAGCTTGCCCCGCCGCCGCAAGCGGCAGCAGGACCAAGGCGATAATGGCAGGCAGACGGTGCATGATGACTGCAGGACAAACCTTTCAAGCGACGTGGGTGGAGTGTAGCAAGTTTTACGTTTTACTAACACCTCAAAACCGGCCGAAGTGCACAAAAACCCACACCTGTGGAGTTTCTGATATTGCTATGTGGCATACATGATGGACCGCCCGCTGCCGTGCCGGTTCCCCGTAGTGGCGGCGCGTTGTCCATACAGGATATAAAGTTGAAAGCTGCCGCGCCGTCAAGGCATTGTCAACCGGCCCAGGGCCCCTTCGAATGAGCGTCACCTCTACCAGCCCTGCAGTTCCGGTGCGAGCCTCTCCGGCGTCACCCCCGGGCTTGCGCGAGGCGATCGAGCAACTCCTGCTCGCCGCCGACGCCGATGGCGTGGTCGAGGCGTGCACGCGCGCCTTGGAGGCTGCCGGCGTGCGTGGGCAGTGGCAGTGGAGCAGCGCGCGGGACCCCAAGCTGCCCGCCGCCGATCCAATGCAGGCCGAAGATCCCGGCACCGGCCGCAGCCTGGCCTTCATCAGCGCCGAGGGGGCGTTGGCCGAGGACCTGGCAGACAACGTGGCATGGATCAGCCGACTGGCCGGCTCACGGCTGCGCCAGTTGGCGGAAAACAGCCGCCTGTACGAGGCGATCTCGCGCCTGGCGCTGGCTGAGCGCCTGCAACGCGCACTGTTCGCGATCGCCGAGCAGTCCAGCGCCGACCACGCCATGCCGGACATGATGCGTGCGCTGCATGCGATCGTCGGCAGCCTCATGTACGCGGAAAATTTCTACATCGTGCTGTACGACGTGGCGGCGCAGGTCATTCGCTTCCCCTACTACGTGGATATCGTCGACACCGATCCGCCACCGCCGGACCGGCCGATGCCGCTGGACGACCTGCGGCACAGCCTGACGTGGAACCTGTTGCAGGAGGGCCGGCCCATGATGGGGTCCGAAGCCGAACTCAAGCAGGCATTCGGCGACCGCCTGGTACCCGTCGGGCCACATTGCGAACATTGGCTCGGCGTGCCGCTGATGCGCGATGGCGCGGTGGTCGGCGGCATCGTCATGCAGAGTTACCGGACTGACACCCACTATTCCCAGCAAGACCAGGACTTGCTGATCTATGTGGCGCAACACGTGCAGATCGCGCTGGAGCGGCGTGAGGCACACCTGGAACTGGGCCGGCGCGTGTCCGAGCGCACCGTGGCCCTGCGCGAGGCCAACCGCGTGCTCCGCCAGCAGGTGCTGCAGCGCCAGCGTGGGGAACGCCTGCAGGCGTCGCTGTTCCGCATCGCGGAACTGGCCAACACCTCCGACAGCCTGGACATCTTCTACGCCGCCGTGCACCAGGTCATCAGCGGCCTGCTGACGTTCCCCTATTCGGTGGACGAGATCGACCACAAGCGCGAACCGCGCGCGCATGGCCGCGGCGCCACGGAGTACGTGCTGCGCCACGGCACGCCGTTGCTCGCCTCGCGCGCTGATTTCGACCGGCTGTGCGCGGAAGGGGAGATCAGCAGCTTTGGCGCGCGCTCGGTGTGCTGGCTGGGCGTGCCGCTGACGCTGGGCGACAAGGCAATGGGCGTCCTGGCGCTGCAAAGCTACTCGGCGCGGCACGTCTACAACGAACGCGACCAGGAACTGCTTACCTTCGTCAGTTACCACATCGCCAATGCGCTGCAGCGCAAACACGCGGCCGCCTCGCTCAAGCAGGCTTACGCAGGCCTGGAACGACGCGTCACCGAACGCACCCGCGCGCTGGCGCTGGCCAATCGCGACCTGCGCGAGCAGATCGCCGAGCGCGAGCGCGTCGAGCGCCGGCTCAAGTACGAGACGTTGCACGATTCGCTGACCGGTCTGCCCAACCGCACGTTGCTACTGCAGCGCCTGGACCAGTCCATGGCACGCTATCTCGCCAACCCGCGCGAGCAATTCGCGGTGCTGTTCATCGACCTGGACCGGTTCAAGGTGATCAACGACTCGGTCGGCCACCTGGTTGGCGACGACCTGTTGTTCCAGGTGGGCGGGCGCATCCGTGCGTGCCTGAAGACACGCGACATGGTGGCGCGGCTGGGCGGCGACGAGTTTGCCGTGCTGCTGGAAAACGTCGAACACGCCGACAAGGCCAGACTGATTGCCGAGCGCATCATCCACGAGCTGCAGTCGCCGTTCCGGCTCGGCCCCAAGGAGATATTCACCTCCGCCTCCATCGGCATTGCCTTGTCCGGACCGCGTTATCGCCAGCCCGAGGAACTGCTGCGCGATGCCGATGCGGCGATGTACAACGCCAAGGACGCCGGCCGCCATCGCACCGCGTTGTTCGATGACCGTTTGCGGCGCGAGGCGCTGTCGCTGCTGGACATGGAGAGCGACCTGCGCCACGCGCTCTCTCGCAACGAGTTCGTCCCCTTCTATCAGCCCATAGTCGAACTGGACAGCGGGTTGGTGGTCGGCTACGAGGCACTGCTGCGCTGGCACCACCCCGAGCGTGGTCTGCTGGCGCCGGACGATTTCCTGCTGGTCGCGGAGGAAAGCGGCTGCGCCGAGGCGATCGACTGGCGCATCTTCGAGCAGGTCTGTGCGCAGGCACTGCACTTGGTGTCCGGCGACGGTTTCGTCAGCATCAATGTGTCGGGCAGGCATTTCCGCTCGGCAGATCTGGATCGGCGTCTGTTGGCGTTGTTCGCGCAATACGCCGTGCCGCCAAGTTGCATGCGCGTGGAAGTGACCGAACACACGCTGCTGGAGAACCCCGAGCAGGTCAAGCAAATCCTGCAAAACCTGCGCTCGCACGGCGTAGGCATCGTTCTGGATGATTTCGGCACCGGCTACTCCTCGCTGAGTTACCTGCACCAGTACCCATTCGAGACACTGAAGATCGATCGCTCGTTCATCACCGAGCTGCCGCCGGGTGACGAGCAGACACAGGGGCTGGCACTGGTGCGTGCCATCCAGGTACTGGCCGACTCGCTGAACATGCGCGTCATCGCCGAAGGCATCGAGGAGGAATCGCAACGCCGAGCCCTGCTCAGCATTGGCTGCCGTTTCGGCCAGGGCTTCTTGTTCGCCAAGGGCCAGCCTGCGGGTAGCTGGCCGCATCCGGCGGTGCGCACCCACCTGCCCTGAGCGGTCGCCTCACTGCGGCGCAGTGGTTGAGGCGGACGCGGCGTCCGTGCTGAGCAGGAGTTCGGTGTCGATGCGATCGAAATTATAGGCACGCGCGCAGAACTCGCAGATCACTTCCACCTGCTGGTCATGCGCGGCCAACGCTGCCTCGACTTCGTCGCGGCCCAGCGCGCGCAACATCGCGCTGACCCGCTCGCGGCTGCAACTGCAGCCAAAGGCCAGCGCCTGCGGCGCGAACAGACGCGGGGATTCGTCGTGGTAGAGGCGATACAGCAGGTCGTGGGAGTCGGTCGACAGCAACTCCGCGCTACCCAGCGTGGCGGTCAACTGCATTACGCGCGGCCAGGCATCGTCATCGGCCACGGCGTCATGCCCACCGTCGGCTGGCAGGCGCTGCAGCATCAGGCCAACGGCGTGGTCCGCGTCGGCAGCGAGCAGGATGCGCGCGGGCAATTGCTCGGAGCGGGCAAAGTAGTTTTCAAGCGAGGCCGCCAGGTCCGCGTGCTGCAGGTCGACCAGGCCCTGGTAGCGCTGTTCGCGCTCGACACTGCCTATGGTGATGGCCATGACGCCAGCTTCGAGCTGGTCCAGCGCCAGCGGTACGGGAAGCGGATCGGTCCAGCGCGCCAGGCCGCGCACCTGGCCAGCGTCGTTGCATTCGGCAAACAGCAGACGCAGCGCACCGGCGCTCTTGAGCTCGATGGACAAGGCGCCATCGAGTTTGATCTGTCCGGTCAGCAAGGCACTGGCAGCCAACGCCTCACCCAGCAGCGCGTGCAACGCCGGGGGGTAATTCGCGCGACTGGCCACTTCGCGCCAGCTCGCACCAAGGCGTACCAGCACGCCGCGCACACCGGCGCGCTCAAGCAGGAATCGCTGCAGGACGTCGTCATTTTGCTGCATCGCAAACCTCAGGGTTGGATCGAGCGTTGTCCATGCAGATGGGGACGATCCGGGCGCGGCGCAACATACCTATACTGCGAGGCCCTTTCCCACAGGTGATGCCGTGACCAAGCCCGCAGGCCGTCCGTTGCCACTGCGCGTGCTGCGCTGGTGCGCGGCCGCGATCGCGGCGTGGATGCTGCTGTCCCTGCTTGCCGTGCTGGTGCTGCGCTTCGTGCCACCGCTGACTTCGGCGGTAATGCTCGAACGCCAGACCAGTGCCTGGGTGCATGGCGAGAAGGATTTCCAGTTGCGCCAGCACTGGGTGCCGCTGCAGTCGATGTCGCCGTATTTGCCGCTGGCGGTGGTGGCCGCCGAGGACCAGAAATTTCCGTTTCACCACGGTTTCGACCTCGATTCGATCCAGAGTGCGATAGACGCGGCCGACGATGGCGCGCGCCTGCGCGGGGCCAGCACGATCTCGCAGCAGACAGCCAAGAACCTGTTCCTGTGGAACGG
>JBDTIE010000145.1:0-4583 GCA_039936515.1 Rhodanobacter sp.
ACCGCGATATAGCTCGGTATGACCCTTCTGGCGACCGAAACCTTTTACTTCGGTGACTGTGATGCCTTGTACGCCGACTTCCGCCAGGGATTCGCGCACGTCGTCCAGCTTGAACGGCTTGATGATGGCCACCACCAGTTTCATTGACTGTCCTCGTTGCAGGGAGCGATGCGCGCTGCTTGGTATCTCCATTCTGCCCGCCCGGCAGCGCGCTGTCGCGCAGACGTGGCGTGTAGGACAATCCCTACACGTTTTGACGGAGCACGCCGATGGCACACCTTGTTCCCCCACGCATAGACTTCCCCTTGACGAGTGCGAGGCGCTGTCCATGATGGATAGGCAGGAAATCGACAAGATTGCCCTGCAGCTTGCGTCGTTGGTCCCGCCAGGGTTGGCGCAGGCGCATGAGGATTTGCGAGCCAACTTCCAGGATGCACTGGTGCAGGGACTGCGCCGCCTCAACCTGGTCACCCGCGAGGAGTTTGATGTGCAGTGCCAGGTACTGGCCCGCACCCGCGCCAAGGTTGAGGCACTGGAGCAATCCGTCGCCGAGCTCGAAGCACTGGTGACTGGCGGCAACGGCTGAGCATCATGCCGCCGCCGCAGTCTTCCGGAGGCCGTCCCCGATCGTCACCTCACCCCGAGAGTGGTCGGGGGCGGTCTTTTTTTTTGCGCTGCGCACAGGGAGTTGTGCCTTGTCCGTCCCTGTCGCAATCGTTGCCCGGCGTCGCCGCGCATGAGCCTGGCGGTCACGCTCAGCCGGGCGCAGGAAGGCATCGCCGCGCCACAGGTTGTGGTCGAGGTGAGCCTGGCTGGTGGGCTGCCCGCGACCAACATCGTCGGGCTGCCGGAAGCGGCGGTACGCGAGGCGCGTGACCGCGTGCGCGTGGCGATCCAGAGCGCCGCCTTCGAATACCCAAACCGCCGTGTAACCGTGAACCTGGCACCGGCCGAACTGCCCAAGGACGGCGGCCGCTTCGACCTGCCCATTGCGCTGGGCATCCTCGCCGCCAGCGGGCAGGTGCCGCGGGACAAGCTGGATGACTGCGAGTTTCTGGGCGAGTTGGCGTTGACCGGCAAGCTGCGCGGCGTGCCCGGCGTACTGCCGGCGCTGCTGCATGCGCGCGCGCGCGGCCGACGCGTGGTGGTGCCGCGGGAAAACGCGGCGGAGGCGGCGCTGATCTCGGACATCGATGTGCGCGTGGCCGATTCGCTTGGTCAGGTCTGTGCGTGGCTGCGCGGGGCCGAAGAACTGTCCGCGCCGGTGGGTATTCCCAGTGACGGCGGCGCGTACGACGGCCCGGACCTGGCCGACGTGCGCGGCCAATGGCAGGCGCGCCGCGCGCTCGAGATAACGGCCGCCGGGGGCCACCATCTGCTGTTGATCGGGCCTCCCGGCACCGGCAAAACCATGCTCGCCGAGCGACTGCCCGGCATCCTGCCGCCGCTGACCGAATCGGAGGCGCTGGAAACCTGCGCGGTACTGTCGATCGTCGGCCAGGGCATCGGCGACCTGGCGCGCTGGCGTCGCCGGCCTTTTCGCGCGCCCCATCACACAGCGTCGGCAGTGGCGCTGGTGGGCGGCGGCTCGTACCCACGGCCGGGAGAAATTTCGTTGGCGCACAACGGTGTGCTGTTTCTTGACGAGCTGCCGGAATTCAGCCGGCAGGTGCTGGAGGTGCTGCGCGAACCGCTGGAGTCCGGACAGATCGCCATCTCGCGCGCCGCGCGGCAATCGACGTTTCCGGCGCAGTTCCAGCTGGTTGGGGCGATGAATCCCTGCCCGTGCGGTTATGCCGGCATGCCGCGTTGTCGCTGCACGCCAGACCAGATCCAGCGCTACCGGTCGCGCGTTTCCGGGCCGCTGCTTGATCGCATTGACCTGTGCGTGCAGGTGCCGCCGGTACCGCTGGAGGATCTGGCTGCGCCGCGCAGCGCGCGCGACGAGGACTCGGCCACGGTGCGCGCGCGCGTGCTGGAGGCGCGCCGCCAAGCGCTGATGCGTGCCGGACGCACCAACGCGGAGACCAGCACGCGCGAGCTGGAACGTGACTGCGCGTTGGGTCCCGCCGAGCGCCACTGGTTCCACTGCGCGCTGGAGAAGCTCGGCTTGTCCGCTCGCGCCTACCATCGCGTCCTGCGCGTGGCACGCACCATCGCCGACCTTGATGGCGGCGCGGCACTGCTGGAGCGCGAACACCTGGCCGAGGCGCTGCAATACCGGCGCATGTGACTGCGGCGGTGGCACAAACGCCGGCTTCTATCTGCCCGGCGTTTGTGCCGGTAGGTCGGACCGCGCCGTGCACGGGGTGGACGCCTGCGCGTTCGCGTGTTCCGATACGCGACTTCCCACGCAGGATTGCCGATGACGATTGACCTGGCACTGATGCTTGCCGGCCTGCTCATGGTTGGCTTTCTCGCACAGTGGCTGGCGTGGCGGGTAAAGCTGCCGGCCATCCTGTTCCTGCTGCTGGCCGGCATCGTGCTGGGGCCGGCAACCGGTGTGCTCAATCCGGATCGCCTGCTCGGCGACCTGCTGTTTCCCGTGGTGTCGCTGGCCGTGGCGTTGATCCTGTTTGAAGGCAGCCTGACCTTGCGTTTCCATGAACTGCGCGGCATCGGCCGGGCGGTGCGGGGGCTGATCACCTATGGCGCGATCGGCACGCTGCTGCTGCTGGCGCTGGCCGCGCGCTACCTGGCGGACCTGGACTGGTCCATCGCGCTGCTGTTCGGTGCGCTCGGCTGTGTCACCGGACCGACGGTGATCATGCCGATGCTGCGCACGCTGCGACCCACCGCGCGTATCGCCAACACGCTGCGCTGGGAAGGCATCGTCATCGATCCACTCGGTGCGCTGTTCGCGGTGCTGATCTACGAGGCCATCGTGTCGCGCCAGCAGGGCCATACCATCGGCATCTTCGTCGCCACCGTGGGCAGCGGCGTGGCGATCGGCGCGTTCTCGGCCTGGGTGATGGCGGTACTGCTGCGCCGCCAGCTGATACCCGAGTACCTGCAGAACTTCGCGGTGCTGGCATCGGTATTGCTCGCTTTCAGCGCGTCCAACACATTGACGCACGAGTCCGGCTTGCTGGCGGTGACAATCATGGGTATCGCGCTGGGCAACACGCGCGGCGTGCACATTGACGACATCCTCGACTTCAAGGAAAACCTGACCACGGTGCTGGTGTCGGTGCTGTTCGTGCTGCTTGCCGCGCGGCTGCACTGGCCACTCCCCGATGGCATGCTAGGCGCGGGCATCGCGTTGTTCGTGTTCGCGCAATTCGTGGTGCGGCCGCTGACGGTGGCCATTGCCAGTTGGGGCAGTGCGTTGACCTGGCGCGAGCGCGCCTTGATCAGTTGGGTGGCGCCGCGCGGCATCGTCGCCGCGTCGGTGTCGGCACTGTTTGCGCTGCGCCTGGACGCGCTGGGCGTGCCTGGCGCCGATGCCCTGGTGCCGCTGGTGTTCACCCTGATCATCGGCACCGTCGTGCTGCAGAGCGCCACCGCGCGACCGCTGGCATCGTGGTTGAAGGTGGCCGAGCCCCAGCCGACCGGTGTGTTGATATACGGTTCGGACCAGGTTGCGCGCGCCATCGGCAAGGCATTGTCCGACGCCGGCTTCCGCGTGGTGCTGGCCGATGACGATTGGGACGGCATCGCCCAGGCGCGCGCAGAGGAGCTGACCACGTTCTTTGGCAACCCTGCCTCGCCGCTGGCCGAGCGCCACCTGGACCTGGCCGGCATCGGACGGATGTTGGCGATATCCACGCATCGGGAGCGCAATTCACTGGCCTGCGTGCGCTATCGGCAGGAGTTTGGACGCGAGCATGTCTATCGCCTGCGCAACCTCACGCGGCAGGAAAACACCGAACGGGTGGCGTTGCCGGTCAGCGTGTTGGCGCCGCCGTTGTTTGATGAGGACATGACCCACGCGCGCTTTGCGCAGATGCTGGCGCACGGTTGGGTCATCACCAGCACGCTGCTGGATGCCACGCTGGATTGGCCGGCTTTTGTCGAGCGCCATGGCAGCGCCGCGTTGCTGCTGTTTGCCGTGGACGACAAGGGCGCGTTGCGCATCGCCTCGTCCCAGCGCGAACTGCAGCCCAAGGTCGGCTGGACCGTGCTGGTGCTGGTGCCGCCGGCGAAAGAGTAAACGCCGCGCGGCAGCAGGTTTCAGGCCCGCACGGCCGCAGCCACGCACTTCGATGCGCGACTGCGGCTGCAACCTCAGGCCACTGAGACGTGTTTGAACTGTGCCTCTTCGGTCGAGCCGGACAGCGCGTTGGTCGATGCCTGTCCCTGGTGGATGGCCTGGTTCACCGCGTCAAAATAGCCGGTGCCCACTTCGCGCTGGTGCTTGACGGCCGTGAAACCGCGCTTGACGGCGGCAAACTCCAGCTCCTGCAGGTCGACGAACGCGCTCATCTGCCGCCGCGCGTAGTTGTGCGCCAGGTCGAACATGCCGTAGTTGAGGCTGTGGAACCCGGCCAGGGTAATGAACTGGAACTTGTAGCCCATCGCGCCCAGTTCCTTCTGGAATTTCGCGATGGTGGCGTCGTCCAGATTTTTCTTCCAGTTGAAGC
>JBDTIE010000146.1:0-3011 GCA_039936515.1 Rhodanobacter sp.
CTGGACGTGATGCGCCACCCCTACGACGACCAGCCTGGCCGCGAGGCGTTTGCGCAAAAGCGCCCGGACTGGGCACGCGACAAGGCCGGCTGCTCGATGCTGTCGTGCAGCTCGTAACGCTTGGCAGGAAGCAATTGGTGCCCTCGAGACGATTCGAACGTCCGACCTGTCCCTTAGGAGGGGACCGCTCTATCCAACTGAGCTACGAGGGCAGGGCCGCGATTTTCGCATGGATCGCGCGCGATGGTCTGCAGCACGGTCGCGGCGCGCCAATGTGAGCCTGCGCCAAGGCATGCTTGCACGGGCTGGTAGAATGGCCGATTGCCGTTATCCCATCGGCGCCGTCAGGCGCCAGATCAGTCCAGGAGTCGCCATGTCCCACGCAATCCTCACCGCCCTCGGTCTCGGTGCCGAACAATCGGGAAGTTATCTTGGCCAGGGCGAATGGTCCAAAACTACGGACGCGGGCACGCTCAAGCCGGTCAACCCGGCCAGCGGCGAGGTCATCGCCAGCGTGCATGCGTCCAGCGCCGCCGACTACGAAAAGCTGGTTGAGCGCGCCCAGGCTGCGTTCAAGATATGGAGGGTGACCCCGGCACCGCGCCGTGGCGAAGCCGCGCGCCTGTGTGGCGAGGCGCTGCGCGAGCACAAGGACGCGCTGGGTTCGCTGGTTGCGCTGGAGATGGGCAAAATCAAGCCCGAGGGCGACGGCGAAGTGCAGGAGATGATCGACATCGCCGACTTCGCGGTGGGCCAGAGCCGCATGATGTACGGCTCGACCATGCACTCCGAACGCCCGGGTCATCGCATGTACGACCAGTACCACCCGCTCGGCCTGGTCGGCATCATCAGCGCATTCAACTTTCCCGTGGCAGTGTGGGCGTGGAACGCCATGTTGGCCACTGTTGCCGGCGAGATCTGCATCTGGAAGCCGTCGCCGAAGGCGCCGTTGTCGGCCATCGCCACCATCCGCATCTGCAACGAGGCGCTCAAGGTCGGCGGCTTCCCGGACCTGTTCTTCCTGTTCAACGATGCCGGCAGCGAGCTGGCGCAGAAGTTTGTCGACGACAAGCGCGTCGCGCTGATCAGCTTCACCGGCTCGACCAAGGTCGGGCGCATGGTCGGCGAGCGCGTAGCCAGGCGCATGGGTCGCTCGCTGCTGGAGCTGGGCGGCAACAACGCCATCATTGTCGATGAAAGCGCGGAGCTGAAGCTGGCCATTCCCGCCATCGTCTTTGGCGCGGTCGGCACGGCAGGACAGCGCTGCACCAGCACGCGCCGACTGTTCGTGCACGAGGCGATCTTCGATGACATGGTCGAGCGCCTGGTCAAGGCCTATGGCCAGGTTGAAGACAAGATCGGCGACCCGACGCTGGCCACCACGCTCATGGGCCCGCTGAACAGCCCCGACGCGGTGCAGGCATACCTGGCGGCAATCGAGAAGGCCAAGGCTGCCGGTGGCACCGTGCGCACCGGTGGCAAGGCGCTGACCGATCGCAAGGGCAACTTCGTGTTGCCGACCATCATCACCGGCGTGCCCAACGCGCATGAAGTGGTGCAAACCGAAACCTTCGCGCCGATTCTGTACGTGATGCCGTTCAAGACTCTGGACGAGGCCATCGAGCTGCAGAACGCGGTCCCGCAGGGGCTGTCGGCGGCGATCTTCACCCGCGACCTGAAAGCGGCCGAGGCGTACTTGTCCGCTGCCGGTTCCGATTGCGGCATCGCCAATGTCAACATCGGCACCAGCGGTGCGGAAATCGGCGGCGCGTTTGGCGGCGAGAAGGAAACCGGCGGTGGTCGCGAGTCCGGATCGGACGCGTGGAAGGTGTACATGCGCCGGCAGACCAATACCATCAACTACTCCGATGCGTTGCCGTTGGCGCAGGGGATCAAGTTCGATTTCTGACGCTGCGCCAAGGCCTTGAGCCGGCGCAAACCACGAGGAGATCTCGGCGATGAACTATCCGGTTCCTGCGGTATCGCGCACCAGCTCGCTGGCGGTGGTGAGCCTGGTATTCGGTGTGCTGTCGTGGTGCCTGCTGCCGCTTGTCGGCGCGGTGGTGGCCATTGTTTGCGGCCATATGGCGCGCGGCGAGATGCGGCATGCGCCGCAGGACATGGCGCTGGAGGGCAACGGCTTTGCCGTGGCCGGCCTGGTGCTGGGCTACCTGAACATCATCGCGGGCATGCTGTTTCTGCTGACCGTCGTCGGCGTGCTGTTCCTCGGTGCCGGACTGTTTCACTGGTGGGGCTAGTCTGCGCGCCTCCACGGGATTGATCGTGTACGACTATCTGCGGCCGTTGCTGTTCAAGCTTGACGCGGAGATGGCCCACCGTGTGACGTTGTTTGCGCTGGGTGTGGCCCAGCGCAGCAACCTCGGGCGATGGATCGCCACGCCGCCTGCGGACCTGCCGGTGAGCGCGTTCGGCTTGAGCTTTCCCAACCCGGTCGGGCTTGCCGCCGGCCTGGACAAGAATGCTGACCATCTCGATGCGTTGGGCGCACTGGGCTTCGGCTTCATCGAGGTCGGTACGGTTACGCCGCGGCCGCAGCCGGGCAATGCCGCGCCGCGCCTGTTCCGCCTGGCCGGCCACGAGGCCATCATCAACCGCATGGGTTTCAACAACGCTGGCGTGGACGCGCTGGTGGCGAACGTGCAGCGCGCCAGCTGGCGCGGCGTGCTGGGAATCAACATCGGCAAGAACAAGGACACGCCCAACGACAAGGCGGTCAACGACTACCTGTTGTGCCTGAAATGCGTGTACGAGCACGCCAGCTACATCACCGTCAACATCTCCTCGCCCAATACCAGCGGGCTGCGCGACTTGCAGCAGGCGACGACGTTGCGCCGCTTCATCGCCATGTTGCGCGAGGCGCAGGAGCGGCTGGGTTCGCAGCATGGCAAGCGCAAGCCGATGCTGCTGAAGATCGCGCCCGACCTCGCCGAGGCGGAGCTGGACGCCATGGCCGAGGTGTTGCTGCGCACCGGCATCGATGGCGTCATCTG
>JBDTIE010000147.1:0-2829 GCA_039936515.1 Rhodanobacter sp.
TGCACGATTGTGGACATATGCGCGATGAATCGCGCAACTTCAGCGGCAAACGCGTCGTTGGCGTCACCGGCCAGCATGTGCGTCGCGCCGGCGATCTGCACGTGTTGTGCGTGCGGTACCGAGGCCAGGAATTCGTTGATCGTTGCCTGCGAAACCACGTCACTGCAGGCGCCTGACAACAGCAATACTGGGACGTCGACCTGCTTTGCTGCCGCCTGCAAGCGGCCCTGGTAGCGCTCGCCATCGCGCACCACCGCATCCAGCAGCGCCGGATCCCAGTGCCAGCGCAGGCGACCATCACCGCCCTCACGCAGCAGCGTGCGCAATTGCGTCTGGCTCTTGCGGCCCTTGCGCTGCGGCAGGTACTCGGCGATGCACGTGGCGGCATCCGCGTAGTCGGCAAAACCTTCGGGACACGCCTGCATGAAGGCGAGAATCCGCTCCACGCCGGCCGTCTCCCAACGCGGCGTGATGTCCACCAGCACCAGCGCGGCAAACGGTGCCGGACGAACTTCCCCGGCCAGCAGCAGGCCGAGCAGGCCGCCCATCGAGGCACCAACCAGGATCGGCGGCGCCGGTTGCGCGCGCGCCACGCGCAGCAAGTCGTCGGCAAACTGCTGCAGTTGATAGCCGCCGCCGGTCAGACGGTCGCTCTGGCCATGGCCACGGCTGTCAAAGCTGACGCAGCGGCAGCCGCCGGCGGCCAACGTCTCGGCCGCCGCGCGCCAGGCTCCGCGGGTCTGGCCAAAGCCATGGGCAAACAACACACAGGGGTAACCGCCGGCGTGTCGCGTTTCCACCGCCAGCGACAACTCTGCCACAGCCAGACGGCTGACCTCGGCGTCGATGGAGCGTGTCGGACAAGTAACCATACGCTTGAGTATGGATGGCCATGACGACTGCCGTCAACTCATCGTCCCATTACAAATAACCGGCCTCTGGTTACCATGCGCACAATGAACGTGACCAGCAAGAGCGAACGCAGCCGGCTGTCGGCCGAAGACTGGGAGTTGGCGGCGCTCGAGGCGATTGCCGAGCATGGCGTTGGCGCCTTGTCGGTCGAGGCGCTGGCACGGCAACTGGGTGTGACCAAAGGCAGCTTCTATTGGCATTTCCGCACCCGCGAGGCGCTGCTCGGCGCCGCACTCGCGCGCTGGGAGCAATACGGCGAGGCGCAGATCATCGAGCCTATCGAGCAAATGCCCGATCCGCGCCAGCGCCTGCCGGAGCTTTTTCGCCGCGTGGCACACGAACTGCAGGCCCACCGCGTTTACGCCGCTTTGCTCAAGGCCCTGGATCACCCACAGGTGGTGCTGGTCATCGCCCGCGTCTCGCAACGGCGCATGGAATTCCTGACCACGATTTATCGCGAGGCTGGCCTGAGCCCCGCTCAGGCGCTCAACCGCGCACGCCTGACTTACGCCGCGTACGTGGGCTTCCTGCAGCTCAACTTCACCTTTGGCCTGTCGCGGCTCAACCACGATGAGTTTGACGATTACGTCGAGCACATGATCGGCACGCTCATCCCCTGACGTGCGCGCAGGCGCCGTGCCGCGCGCGAGCTGTTGCGCGCGACCTTGCAATGACCCAAGGCGCAATCTAACGTTTGGGCTCTTTAATGAGCCGGACCGGAGGCGCAAACCATGGGGAGCAAGCTGCAGGCACTCAGTGCGTGGGTCGACGAGGTTGCCGCGCTGACCCTCCCTGACCGCATCCACTGGTGCGACGGCTCGCAGGCGGAATATGACGACCTGGTGCAGCAGATGCTGCAATCGGGCCAGTTGATCGAACTCAACCAGCGCACCCATCCGGGTTGCTACCTGCACCGCTCCGACCCTGCCGACGTGGCCCGCGTGGAGCGCCTGACCCTGGTGTGCCACCCGCGCGAGGAAGACGCCGGCCCGAACAACCACTGGATGGAACCGGCCGCCGCGCACGCAAAGATCGACGCGCTGTTTGCCGGCTGCATGGCCGGGCGCACGCTGTACGTCATCCCCTATTGCATGGGCCCGATCGACTCGCCGCTGTCGGCTTGCGGCGTGGAGATCACCGACAGTCCCTACGTGGTGGCCAACATGCGCATCATGACGCGCATGGGTGCGGCCGCGCTGGCGCGGATCGAGCGCGAAGGTAGCTTCGTCAAGGGCCTGCATTCGGTTGGCGAGCTGGATCCGGAGCGACGCTGGATCATGCACGTCCCAGCCGAGCTTTCGATCAAGTCGTACGGTTCCGGTTACGGCGGCAACGCCCTGCTCGGCAAGAAATGCCACGCGCTGCGCATTGCCAGCAACCAAGCGCACGCCGAAGGCTGGCTGGCGGAACACATGCTGATCGTGGGCATCGAGAACCCCGCAGGTGACATCCACTACATTGCCGCGGCCTTCCCGTCCGCCTGTGGCAAGACCAATCTTTCGATGCTGATTCCGCCGGAGGGCTACCAGCGCGACGGCTGGAAAGTGTGGACCGTGGGCGATGACATCTGCTGGATGCGCCCGGGCGCGGACGGTCGGCTGTACGCGATCAACCCCGAGGCGGGCTTTTTCGGCGTCGCTCCGGGCACCAGTGAAAGCACCAATCCCAACGCGCTGCACACCATAGCGCACGACACCATCTATACCAACGTTGCAGTCACGGCCGACAACCAGCCATGGTGGGAAGGCCTGCCCGGCGCGCCGGTCACCGACTGGCAGGGCCGACCTTACGACACGGCCAACGGACCGGCCGCGCATCCCAATTCGCGCTTCACCGTCAGTGCCAGGCAGTGTCCGACCTGGTCAGAACAGGCGGAAGCGGCGCAAGGAGTGCCAATCAGCGCCATCGTCTTTGGTG
>JBDTIE010000148.1:0-3703 GCA_039936515.1 Rhodanobacter sp.
GCCGGGGCTCGGGCTCGGCACCAAACGCCCTGACGTGCAACGGGTTGTCACGCATGCCGGCGGCGGCAATGGCCGTCGCCGGGACCAGATCGCCGGGCGCCAGCACCCGGATCTGCAGCTCCAGGCCGGCGCCGTCCGGCTGGCGGGAAGCCGGCGACGACGTCATCAGCGGCGGCCGCTCAAAAGCGGTAGATGGCCGCCAACCCGGTGTCGGTTGGCATGCGCTCGGTCGGAACCATCACCACCTCGCCACTGTTGGCCAACACGCGCTCGCCAAGGTCGTCAAGCACGTCGTCGGTAGCTGGATCATCAAGCTTGCCCAGCGTGATTTCACCGCTGGCGCCATCCAGGCGGCCGGGAATCTGGCGACCAGCTTCCAGCAGCAGGATCTCGATGCGCCCGGCGACCGCGGCCTGCGCCGACTCGGCCAAGTCGTCGGTAGCCTGCGCGCGGTGCTTTGCGGCATGGAATCGATCCACCAGCCCAGCCAGGCGTTGCAGATAATGCGGCTGCATCTGCTCCCAGGCGCGCGCGCGCAACGCGTCCATGTCCAGATCGCCGGGAAACACGTCAATGCTGGCCGCCAGCAGGTGCGGGTTGCGGCTGACCTCGCGGAACAAATGATGGTGTTCGGGCATGGCCGCCAGCAACAGCGGCAGTCCGGTGGGTCGGGAGTGGTGCTCCAGCACGCTGCGGTCCACCGCGCGGAAAAAGTGTTCGGTGTCGGCGTCGATGCTGTCCTGCTTCACGTCACTGGCGCCGTGGCGTCCCATTTCCTGCTTGATTGGCCCGTGGGTGCGTATCGCGCGCTCGCGTTCGACATCGCGATCCAGCGCATCGTCGAGCGTGCGCGGCACGCCTGGCGCCAGTTCGATCTCGTCCAGATGGTCACGGTTGCCTTCGTACAGGCGCACCTCGTGGCGATTCACGCCCAGCACCTGGTAACGGTCGGCGGACTGCACGATGCGCAGCAACGGCTTGGTATGGAAACTGTCGGCGACCACGGCCAGCTCGGCCACCGGCCGCTGCAGGCGGTAAACCCGGAGGAAATCCGGCGCTGCCAGAACCGCCAAGCCATCAAGCGTGTGATTCCAGAACGGGGTATCGTCGGCCAGCGCGCGTAACGGGGCCAGCAAAGGTTCGATCTCGCGACCGGGGTATTTTTGCGCCAGCGACCGGTCAAGTTCCTTGATCAGGTTGCGAAAGCGGATCGGGTCCTGCAGGTTCTGCGGATGCTGGCGGTGTGTAGGCTGGTACAGCGACAAGCACGGACCGGCGCGTTCGGCGAGGATCGTGTTTGGATAATCGTTGGCAAGTAGATCCACTGGGGCGTGCTCCTGGGCTGCGGATTCTCCCTTGGTCAGACATCTGTCCGACAGCGGCGATTGCAAGCCCGGGTGATATCTGCGGACGACAGGCTGACGCTGAAGCCGTAATCGCACCTGACCGCGACCACGTTCAAGATTCCGCGCGGCGCACCGATACATGCAACACCCGCTGCGGACGGTGTTGTGTACACCTCTTTGGCCCATAGGGACATGATGCATGGCACGCACAACCAAATTTCGCGAACAACACGCGGACCTGCTGCAGCTGGCAACCGAGCTGGTGAAGATTGGTCCGGAGCAGCTCTCACGCGATGCCGCGCCAGCGCGCTCGCTGCTGTCCAAATTTCTCGGCCGGCTGACCCTGCACCTGGCGGTGGAAGATCGTTCGCTCTACCCCGACCTGCAGATGTCCGACGATCCGGACGTGGTCAGCATGGCCAAGCGCTTTGCAACCGAAATGGGTGGGCTGGCCGCAACCGTCCTTGCCTGGGGCAAGCGTTGGCCGACGCCTGCAACAATCCAGGCCCAGCCGCAGCGCTTTATCACTGAAACGGCGCAGATAGTGGACGCGCTGAAAGGCCGGATCCACCGCGAACACCAGGAGCTGTACCCCGCCCTCGACGCCATGTAGCCAGGGCGCCTTCTGCGCGGGTCGCGACTGCAGCGGCGTGTGTGCGCAAGCGTGTTCGCGGGCCGGGGTGGTTTCGACACCGGCACCGTGACCGGCGCACGTGTCGCGACACAAAACCTTACAACCGCTGTTTCCGGCTGACTTGCAGGCGCCGCGCGGGTTGGGAGGTGTCAAAGACAACATTTTCGCATCGACCGAAGTCGGCAAATCTTACGTTTGCGCACTTTTCCCAAAAATAACCTCAGTAAAATCAAACACCAGGAAGTTGGCACAGGCAATGCTTGCGAAACTTGTCGCAGGCGCTGATTCAGGCAGTCGGGTACTGCCCGCCTCGTCATCCAGGGCTCGTCATCCAGGGCTTATCCATGCCGATGCGGAGGTAACGATATGAACACTTTCAGGACAAGGATCAGCACCACATTCGCGCGGGTGGCTGCCGCTTCGACGTTGGCGCTATTTGCCATGTCGGCCAACGCCTTCCCCATTGCCTCGCCCGGTGGCGAGGGGCTCAAGGTGATCGTCGGTGGCACCGGCCACGTGATGGCCACCTACCAGGGAAACTCGGCCTCCTACAGCAATGACCTGCTGCTGGATGGCGTGCTGGTGTTCAATAACCACACAACGCCGGTCGGCAGCACCGTTGACCTGGGCACGTTTGCATTGGGCACTGAGCTGGTCTTCCAGCTTTTCGTGCATGACACCGGAAACAGCTTCTATACCGGGCCGGGCTCACGGAACCCGGACGGGCAAACGCATGCGCGCGTTCAAGGCGACTGGGAGCCGGGTACGACGCTGGTCAGCTTCGAAGACCTGTTCAACGGTCCGTTCGAATTCAACGACCTGAGTTTTTCCTTCACCAATACCACCGCAGGCCCGACGCGGGTGCCTGAGCCCAATGCGTTTTTGCTGATGCTGGCGGGTATCAGCTTGATCGGTCTGGCAGTGCGCTGGCGCACCGCTTAGCCATCACGGGGCCGGTTCTCTGACAGGTGGCGAAACCGGCCCGGTCGCTCTGGCGATTCATGACGATGTTTGCACCGGCGCCGATGGCGCCGGCTTTTCGTTGGCGGCCGGCAGGCGCGCCGCCCAGCGGATCCGGTGCGGATCGAAATGGTATTCCAGCATCGGTTTGACGATGCGGAAATACGGCGAGATATCAAAGTCGCGTGGCGTGAACAATCTGGAGCTGCGGATGTACAGCAGCTCCTTGCGCGCCGCGCGCGTGCCACGCAGCGAGCGGTAGTCGCGATCCAGCGCGGGCAGGATCGGATAGCGCACGCTGTGGAATGCCGCCGCGATCAGCGACGAGCAGATCGCCTCGGTTGGCTCGCCGCTGCCCAGCGCCAGCAGGCGCCGCCGCCAGCGCCCGGGTATGGGCGGGGTCGGCAACAGGTACCGCAGCAGGTCCAGCACGTTGTGCATGTCGTAATGCTGGCCAAGCCGGCCGATGACATGGTGCAGCACATGCCCGATCTCGTCCTGGTCCAGACCGACCGGGCGACAGATACGGGTATGCACGCCGCGATAACTGCCCAGCGGCAAGGCGCGCACGCCGTCGATCACATCGGCCTCCACCAGCACGTGCGGTCCCAGATGCGGGTGCGTGTCGAGCAGGGTCGCGCCCACGTACAACGCCGAATGCGACCAGCTCGATTGCGTCAGGTATTTGATTGCCGTACTGAAGCGGCTGCTGCCCTCCACCAGCAACACGTCGCCGACCTGCAGCGACGAGCGCAGCAAGTCA
>JBDTIE010000149.1:0-8858 GCA_039936515.1 Rhodanobacter sp.
CCGTGCCCATCCCTGTGGTGACACCGGTCGCAACCCCGCTGGCTGCGGCGGCGCCGGCGCATCACGCCAATGCCGAGACGACCGTGCGCGTGGACACCGGCAAGCTCGACGTGCTGGTCAACCGTGCCGGCGAACTGGTGCTGGTACGCAACCGTCTGCTGACGCTGGCCGCGCGTGATGGTGACAAGGCGCTGCTGCTGGCCGCCAACGCGCTGGATCGCGTCGCCAACGATTTGCAGACCGCTGTACTGGGCATGCGCATGCAGCCGGTCGGACGGCTGTTCCAGCGGTTTCCGCGCATCGTGCGCGACCTGGCGCGGCAACTGGGCAAGGAAGTGGAGCTGGTGCTGGAGGGCGAGGGCACCGACCTCGACCGCAGCCTGGTCGAGGCGCTGGCGGACCCTCTGGTACACCTGTTGCGCAACGCGCTGGACCATGGCATCGGCATGCCCGACGAGCGCGAGCGCGCCGGCAAGCCGCGCAAGGGCCGCGTGTGCCTGGGTGCCAGCCAGCGCGGCGAGCACATCGTCATCATCGTCAGCGACGATGGCCACGGCATGGATCCGGAGGTCCTGCGGCGCAAGGCGGTGGAGAAGGGCTTGCTCGACGACGCGCAGGCTGCACTGCTGAGCGAGAACGAATGCCATGAACTGATTTTCCGGCCGGGCTTCAGCACCGCCGCGGTGGTGTCTGACATCTCCGGCCGCGGCGTGGGCATGGACGTGGTCAAGACCCGCGTGGTGGAGTTGGGTGGCACCTTGCAGGTGCGCTCCCGGCCCGGCCACGGCACCGAGCTGCAGCTGACCGTACCGCTCACGCTGGCGATCCTGCGCGTGCTGATGGTGCATGCCGGTTCTCAACTGTTTGCGCTGCCGCTGTCCAACGTCGAGGAGGTGTTCGAGCTGGCGGCGGACCAGCACCGCGCGCTGGACGGACGCATGGTTGCGCGCCATCGCGGTCGGGCCCTGCCGCTGGCCAACTTGTGCGCGTGGGCCGGCGCCTGCGCGTCGCCGACGGCTGGTCGCCACGTCGTGGTGCTGCGCATCGGCCACCTGCGGTTTGGTTGCCTGGTGCAGACGGTGCTTGGACGCGAGGACGTCATCGTCAAGCCGCTTGGTCCGCTGTTTGCCGACGTACCCGGCGTGGCCGGCGCCACGGTCACCGGTGACGGGCGTCTGGCGCTGGTGGTCGACCTGGCCGGACTGGCCGATCACGACGGCGAACTTCTTCCCTCCCTGCAGATGACCGGCTGAGTATGGACAAGGTAAGCACCATAGGTACCGCGCTGGGCGTGCTGGTGATCATTGCCGGCACCGTGCTCAAGGGCTCGACCGTGGGCGCACTGTGGAATTCGGCGGCGTTCGTCATCGTCATCTTCGGCACCCTTGCCGCCTTGCTGGTGCAAAGCCAGGGAACGGTGCTCAAGCGCGCGATGGCGATGCTGTCGATGATCTACAAGCCGCCGCAGCACCAGCCCGGCGACCTCATTGCACGCATCGTGGGCTGGAGCGAAATCAGTCGCCGCCAGGGTCTGCTGGGGTTGGAGCCGCAGATCGACAGCGAAGCTGATCCGTTCATCATCAAAGGCCTGCAGTTGCTCGTCGACGGCGGTGAACCGGACGCGATTCGCAGCGTGCTCGAGGTGGACCTGGGCACGCGCGAGGCGATCGACCTTGCCGGCGCGAAGGTTTACGAGAACGCCGGCATCTACGCACCAACGCTGGGCATCATCGGCGCGGTCATGGGGCTGATGGCGGTGATGCAGAACCTGTCGGATCCGAGCAAGCTTGGCCACGGCATCGCCGCGGCGTTCGTGGCCACCATTTATGGCGTGGCCCTGGCCAACATGTTCATGCTGCCGATGTCGGCGCGGCTCAAGGGGCTGATCGGCAAGCAGACGCAGATGCGCGAGATCTTGATCGAGGGTCTGGTTTCCATCGCCCAGGGTGACAACCCGCGGCAGATCGAGGCACGACTGCAGGGCTACCTGGCGTGAGGAAGAAGCCACACGAGGACCACATCAACCACGAGGCATGGGCCATTCCCTATGCCGACTTGATGACGCTGTTGCTGGCGTTTTTCGTGGTGATGTACGCCGTGTCGGTGGTCAACGAAGGCAAGTACCGCGTGGCTTCGGAGTCGCTTAACGAGGCCTTCAACGGCAGCAGCCGAGCCATCGCCCCGCTGGCGGCGAGCAAGGTGTCGCCGCACAAGCTGCAACCGTCCATGTCGCCGCCGACGTCGCGCGCCGGCACGCCGCTGGCACCGATCAACGTCCTCATCCCGCAACAGCGTTCGCCCAGGCAGCCGGCTGCGCGCGACACGAGCGCGGTGAGTGACCTGGCGCGCATGGAAAGCCAGGTGCGCAAGGCGCTGCAACCGCTGATCGACAAGAAACTGGTGATGGTCCGCCGCAGCCCGGACTGGCTGGAAATCGAAATTCGCACCGACATTCTCTTCTCCAGCGGCGCGGCGCAACTGTCGCCGCCAGCCGACGGCGTGTTGCGCAGCCTGGCCAGCATCCTGGCGCCGTTCGACAACCCGCTGCGAGTGGAGGGCTTCACTGACAACGTGCCGATCGCCACCGCCATGTATCCGTCCAACTGGGAACTGTCCGCGGCGCGGGCTGCGACGGTCGCCCGACTGTTTGCCGAGCACGAGGTGCGCGCCGACCGGCTGGGCATCATCGGCTGGGGCCAGGTACGTCCGGTGGCCGACAACGCAACCGTCAGCGGTCGCAACCAGAACCGGCGCGTGCTGGTGGTGGTGATGAGCCAGCACGCGGCCACCGATCGCGCCACCGAGGAAGTGGAGCAATTGAGCAACAACTCGCAATTGGCCGGGCAGCAGGCCGGGCCTGGCTCCGCCGCACCCGTCGTGGCCGGTGAGTCAGCGCAGGCTGTGCCACCCTCAGCGGTGGCGCCGACAAGCGCGTCGCCACGCCCGGACACGGCTGCGACCGGCAGCCCGCTGCCGCACCGCGCACAGGCAGCTGCGCCGGTGGCGGTGGCCATCACCACGCCGGTGCCGGCTGATTCTCCGGCACGGCCCGGCCGTGCGCGTCCCAGCGGGGTGCGTTGACCATGTCCGTCTCAGCGGGTCAACCCGTCGCCGTCACCGCTTCCACTGCAGCGGCCGAGCAGTGGCTCAGCTTTTACCTTGGCGCGCAGGTGTACGCGGCGCCGCTGGCGCAGGTGAGCGAAGTCATCCGGCCCGCAGGCATCACCCCGGTGCCCGGTGCGGCGCCCGATCTGCTGGGCGTGTGCCACCTGCGTGGCCGCATCGTGCCGGTCATGGATGGTCGCCGCCGGCTCGCGCTGACCGGGCTGGCCGAACCCGACCCGGCCCAGGTGCGCGTCGTCCTGCTGACCCACGACGGCCAGCTCATCGGTCTGCAGGTGGACGTGATCGGCGAGTTGTTGTCCACTGCCGGGGCGGAGATCGAGGCGCCACCCGGCGGCCGCGTGCACCGTGCCGACGATCCGGTCCAGGGCGTGTTGCCATGGCTTGGCGGTTTCGTCGCGCTGCTGGACGTGCGCCGGCTGTGCCGGCTGGAGCGGGGGAACTGACATGTGGCTCGGGATCGCATTGGGTGTGTTGCTGCTGATAGCACTGGTGCAGTGCGCGGCGCTGGTGGCGTTGTGGCGCCAGTTCCGGCGTCAGCACGAAGGCCTGCGTGGCGCCATCGATCGCTACGCGCAGCAAGCCTTGCACGGCAGCACCGACGTGCCCACCTCGATGCTGGTCACGGCCATGGGCCAACTCGAACGGCGCGTGGCGATGCTCGATCTTCCACCTGCCGCCGCCGCGAGTCCGTCCTACGACCTGGCCCAGCAACTGGCGCGCGAAGGCGCGGACGTCACCCAACTGGTGGAGCGTTGCGGCCTGTCCCGTGACGAAGCCGACCTCATCGTGCAGATGCACTCGGCGACGCGCTGAAGTCCGTGGCCGGACGGCGTCGATCACGCAACTCGCGCAGCCCGACGCCGACAACGAAGTAGACTACTTCGTCGCCCGATCGAATTTGCGGATGAAATCCCGCACCTGCGGATACACCGTTTCGCGCCAGCGGCGACCACTGAAGATGCCGTAGTGGCCGGCGCCCTCGATCACCTGGCGCGCGTGGCGTCTGGCGGGAATGCCGGTGCACAGGTCGTGTGCCGCCTCGGTCTGGCCCAGCCCGGAAATGTCGTCCAGTTCGCCTTCGATGGTCAGCAGTGCACTGGTGGTGATCGCGCCCGGATCAACGCGCTCGCCGGCTACATCCCATTCCCCGCGCGGCAGCAGGAAGCGCTGGAAAACCTTGTCGATGGTCTCCAGGTAAAACGCCGCGGGCATGTCCAGCACCGCGTTGTACTCGTTGTAGAACCTGCGATGAGACTCCGCGTCGCCCAGGTCGCCGCGCAGCAGGTCCTGGTAGAAGTCCCAGTGCGACTGCATGTGCCGGCCGGGGTTCATGGCGATGAAACCGGTGTGCTGCAAAAAGCCCGGGTACACCTCGCGGCCGTGGCCCGGGTAGTTGGGCGGCACAGTGTGGATGACATTGCCCTTGAACCACGACAGCGGACGCTGGGTAGCCAGGTTGTCGACGCTGGTGGGGCTGCGCCGCGGGTCGATCGGGCCACCCATCATGGTCAGGCTGCGCGGCGTGTCCTCGCCGCGCGCGGCCATCAGCGACACCGCTGCCAGCACCGGCACGGTCGGCTGGCACACCGAGATCACGTGCAGCTCGCGCGCGCCGATATGGCGGATGAATTCCTCGATGTAGGCGACAAAATCATCCAGCGAGAACGTGCCGTCGGCGCTGGGCACCATGCGCGCGTCGACCCAGTCGGTGATGTACACCTTGTGATCGCGCAACAGCGTGCGCACGGTATCGCGCAGCAGCGTGGCGTGGTGGCCGGACAGCGGAGCGACGACCAGCACGATCGGGTCGTGCTTCATCTTTTCGATGGTGCCCGGATCGTCACTGAAGCGCTTGAAGCGCTTGAGCTGGCAGAACGGCTTCTCCATCGCGATGCGCTCGATCACGGCGATTTCGTGATCGTGCGCGGTGGCGGTATGGATACCGAAGGCGGGCTTTTCGTAATCCTTGCCCAACCGGTACAGCAGCTCGTAGCCGGCGGCCATGCGCTGCGCCCCCGGCAGCATCGCGAATGGTGCGTGACGGTCGGTCAGCAGCTTGGCGTTGGCTTGGGCGAAGTAACTCATCGGGCCGAGCACGGCGCGTTGCCATTCGTGGATCTGATAGAGCATGGGCGTTGGCAAGTCTGGTAACGGAAACGGGCCATCATGGCACGATTGCGTGTTTCATGTTGCACTGCGTCAGTGCGCCGTGACGGGCAGCACACTATCGGCAAATCAACCAGTTGCAGTAGCAATCCGGGAACAGACGCGTCGTTTCAGTCCGCCCGTCGCAGTTCCGTGCCGGCGGCCAGGTCGTGCAGCGTGCGGCGCCGTCGGTCGAACAGCGCCAGCGCAAACCACAGCGTCCATAGCGCGGCCGCGAACCACAGCGTCGCGCGCAACCCCCATGCCGGGGCCAACGCCAGTGCGGCCATCGGCAACCCTGCGACCAGCACCCGCAGCGCGCCTTGGGCCAGCGTGACCGTACCGCCGTCGGATCGGACCAGTCGGGTACGCCATGCGCGCATGCCCAATGTTTGCCCGCCATAGCGCCAGGAGCTGATGAAATACGCGGCCACTACCAGCCCCTGCAACGGCCGGTACCAAGATGGGATCAGCACCCGGGTGCCGGTCCCGATCAGTCGTCCGCCGGTGGCAAGCTGGCACAGCAGGCCCACCACCATGACGATGGCGACCACCGCCAGCAGATCGTAGGCCAGCGCCGCAAGGCGCCGCCAAAGCGGGCAGGGCATGGCAGTGGTGGGTGCAGGGATCGGCATGGCTGGCTTGCGTCAAGTGCATTGGATGTCCAGCATCGACATATGGACAAGCAATCACGGGACGGCAGTATCGCCGATGCTGACCAGCGCGGCATCGATGCTTTCATCGAGCGGATATGGTCCGAGGACGGGCTGGCCGCGCTCACGCTGCAGGCGTATCGGCGCGACCTGCAGGCGCTAGCACGCTGGCTGGGTGCGCGTGGTCGGAGCCTGCGCGATGCGCGGCGCGAGGATATCTCCGCGTACCACGGCGCGTGCGGCGGGGCGGTGCGTTCCATGGCACGCCGGCAGTCGGCGTTTCGTCGCTACTACTCGTCTCTGGTGCGCAACGAGCCGGGCTTCGTCGATCCCACGCTGCTGATCGAACGCCCCAAGCTTCCGCGCAGCCTGCCCAAGGCACTGGCCGAGCGCGAGATCGAGTCCTTGCTGGCCGCGCCGGACGTGACCACCCTCCTGGGTCTGCGCGACCGCGCCATGCTGGAGCTGATGTATGCCAGCGGCCTGCGTGTGTCGGAGTTGGTCAACCTGCCGCTGGCCGCACTGAACCCCCGCCAGGGCGTGTTGCGCGTGACCGGCAAAGGCGACAAGGACCGCCTGGTGCCGGTCGGCGAGGTCGCCTTGGAATGGATCGCCTCGTATCTGGCGACCGCGCGGCCGCAGCTCGTTCTCGGCCGGCAACCGCCCGCGCTGTTCCTCACCCAGCGCGGCGCGGCAATGAGCCGGCAGATGTTCTGGACGCTGGTCAAACACCACGCAATGACCGCCGGCATCAACGCCGCACGCATCTCCCCGCACGTGCTGCGGCACTCCTTCGCCACCCATCTGCTCAACCACGGCGCCGATCTGCGCGCGCTGCAGATGCTGCTGGGCCACAGCTCGCTCAGCACCACGCAGATATACACACTCGTCGCGCGTGAGGGGCTCAAGCGGTTGCACGCGCAGCATCATCCGCGCGGGTGAGTGCACGACACGCCGTTGGCTGACGCCGGTGATATTCCAGTAGCCAACGCGAACCCCGCGCCGCTTGCCCCGACGTGCCCCGGCGTCACCATTGTCTCGACGGTTTTTCCCCAAGCGTGACGCAAGCCGGTTTCGCCTTCGACCGCCAATCCGGCTGGCGCTACTGCCGGAAATGGCGCGGCCCGATCATGCCCCCTGCGTCACAAGCCAGGCGCTACGCTGCGCGTTAGCGCGCCTTCCAGCTCGTCGCGGTCACCTCGTTGCCGATGTTCTTCCTGTCCAACCTGTCGTGGCCGGTGGCGGCCACGCCACGCTTGCTGCTACACCTCGCCCAACTGCTGCCCAGCACGCCGGGGAACAACGCGATGGTCAAACTCAACCAGATGGGCGCGCGCTTGCCGGAAGTGTCGGCGGAGCTGGTCAATCTGGGCATACTGGCGCTGCTGTACGGCGCGCTGGCGTTGTGGCGCTACCGGCCGGACCCGGCGAATTCCCCTCCATCGGGCCACTCTGCAATCAACAATTCAGTCACTCCTGCGCTGCCGGACCATCACCCGCAAGCCCTGCCGAAACGCCCGCCTGGATGACCCAGAACGAATCCGGACCCATGCACGCCCCGCAGCGTCCGTCGGCGCTGTCGGCGTTGCGTTACCCGGTGTTCCGTGGGGTCTGGGCAGCCAGCACGGTCAGCAACCTTGGCGTGCTTATCCAGTCAGTGGGTGCTTCCTGGCTGATGATCGCGATCTCCCCGTCCGCCGACATGGTCGCGCTGGTGCTGGCATCGGTCTACCTGCCGATCACGTTGCTGTCGCTGGTTGCGGGGGCGGTGGCCGACAATCTTGATCGACGCAACGTGATGCTCGGCGCGCAGATCTTCATGCTGGTCGTGTCGGCCACGCTGGCGGCTTTCGCCTGGAGCGGATTGATCACGCCGTGGCTGCTGCTGCTTTTCACGTTTCTGATGGGATGCGGCACTGCGTTCAACGGGCCGGCGTGGCAAGCATCCGTCGGCGACATGGTGCCGCGCGCGGAGTTGCCGGGTGCGGTGGCACTCAACAGCATGGGCTTCAATATGGCGCGCAGCGCGGGGCCCGCCATCGGCGGTGCCATCGTAGCGGCCGCGGGTGCCGCCGCGGCATTTGCGGTGAGTGCGGTCAGCAATGTCGCGTTGATCGTCGTGCTCCTGCGCTGGCGCCCTACGCCGCAGGAGCGGACGCTGCCGCGCGAAACGTTGGGCATCGCGGTCGCCGCCGGCGTGCGCTTTGTTGCAGGTTCGCCCGCGATTCGCACGGTTCTCATCCGCAGCGCGGTGTTCTGTATCGCGGCCAGCGCGCTGATGGCGCTGATGCCCTTGATTGCCAAAGACCTGATCGGCGGCGGGCCGCTGACGTACGGCCTGCTGCTCGGTGCGTTTGGCGTGGGCGCGGTGGCGGGTGCGATTGGCAACGCGAGGCTGCGCGAGGTGATGTCGACCGAGGCCATCGTGCGCTGGACCAGCATCGCGTTCGCCGTCGCTACGGCAATCGCTGGTGTGAGCACGCATCTGCTGGTGACCATGGCGGTGCTGCTTGTAGCCGGGGCAGGGTGGCTGTTGGCGCTTGCCACGTTCAACGTTGCCGTGCAGATGTCGGCTCCGCGCTGGGTGGTCGCGCGCGCCTTGTCGATCTATCAGATGGCTGCCTTTGGCGGACTGGCGGCGGGCAGCTGGCTGTGGGGCGAAGTCGCGGACAGTGCGAGTGTCACGCTGGCACTGTTGGCGGCATCCGTCGTCATGCTCGGTTGCGCGGCTCTTGGGCGCTGGTTGCCGGTGGCGCAAACCAAGGAACTCAATCTCGATCTGCTGCGCCTGTGGAAAGAACCGAGCACGATCGTCCCCGTCGACGCACGCACCGGCCCGGTCGTGATCACGATCAGATACGTGATCCGCGAGGCGGATATCGTGGCGTTCCTGGGAGCGATGGTCGAGCGGCGTCGCGTCCGGCGCCGCGATGG
>JBDTIE010000150.1:0-5925 GCA_039936515.1 Rhodanobacter sp.
GGAAAACACCTGTTGGATGAAAGCATGAGCTCGACCGCCGTACGCTTGTCCGGATTCCACGCCCTTCATGCATCGGCATGCTGCACGCGGACATCCATGGGATGCAATGGCAGTGCAAAGGTTGCAATCCGCGCGCCGGGCAATACGCAACCAGCCAACGTGGCTGTCGTAGCGCTCCATCGGTCGCGAAGCTGCGCGACCGCCGCCAACGTGTTCAACCGCAACACGGACATCCAGCCGGATGCAACCGTCGCCTTCATTTTTGCGGGTGCGCCGTCGCGGCTCGTGGCTGCAACGTCGGGCTGTCCAGATCGAGGCTGGTCGACTCCAGACGCTGCGCCTGCGGGTGCGCCTTGCGCATTGTCGGGCCGAATTGCGAGGCGTCGCCGACCACGACGACCTTCACGCCGTCGGCCCCCAGGTGGGCGGTGGCATAGCGCGCGACCTGCTGCGGCGTCACCGCCTGCACATGCGCCACGTAGCCACCAATCTCCGCCAGCGGTATGCCATACACCGCCAACGCGGCAATACGCGCGGCAAGCCCGGCGGTGGTCTCCAGGCTGCGACCATAGGCGCCAATCATCGTGGCCTTGCGCGCGGCCAGTTCGGTGTCATCGACCGGCGTGCTGCCCAGGCGCTGGAACTCGCCCAGTAGCAAGTCCACCACCTGTGGCGCCGACGGGTTCTTGGTCTGTGCCGAGGCGAGCCACACGCCGGCGTCGCGCCGCGGCTGCAAGTCACTGCGCGCTCCGTAGGACAAGCCGCGCTTGATGCGGATCTCCTCGTTCAAGCGCGCCGAGTACGAACCACCGAGCACGGCGTTGGCGACAGCGCCGGCGTAGTAATCGGCATCCGCGCGCGGTGGCGCGGCATGCGCGGCGACGACACCGGCCTGGCCCGCGCCACGTTGATCAATCATCAGCAGCGCCGGCAAACTGCCGACAGCGGCACCGCTTGGCCGCGGCGGCAAAGCCTTCTCCGGCTTGCGCCAATCGCCGAAGCTGGACTGCGCCAGCGCCAGCGCCTGTGCCGGGGTGATGTCACCGGCCAGGATCAGGATGGCGTTGTCCGGGCGATACAGCGCGTCGTGCAGGTGTTGCACATCCGCGCGGCGGATACGCGCGATGGACGTGGGCGTGCCGCTGCGTGCATGGCCGTACGCACCGGCGCCGAACACGCTGCGACTGGCCGCCAGCGACGCCAGCGCGGTGGGCTGGCTGAGCTCCAGACGCACGTCATCGATGGCCTGGGTTTTCGCACGCTTGAGTTCAGCGGCGCTGAAATCCGGCTGCCGTACCACGCTGGCCAGCAGCACCAGTGCCTGCGGCAGGCGCGGGGTGGTCACAGTCAGCGATACCGCGCTCTGGTCCCAACCGGCGTCGGCCGACAGCGAGCCACCCAGGGTTTCGGCCGCGTCGGCAATCTGCGGCGCGCTGCGCCCGGCGGCGCCACGGGTGAGCAACACGGCGGTGAGATCTGCCAAGCCGGCCAGTTTTGCAGGGTCCATCTCGCCGCCGCTGCGCACCACGAGTTGCGCGGTAACCAGCGGCAAGCCAGCGCGGCGCACGCTGATCACCTGCAGGCCATTGGCCAGGGTGTGCGTGGCCGGCGTCGGCAACTGCAGTGTGGGCGCGGGGCCCGGCGCCGGCGGCGTGGCCGGAAACGTCGCGCCAGCGGCCGGTGGCACGGGCGCGCTGGTGGCCAAGGCGCTTCCCGCCGTGCAGGCGATAGCCGCAAAGACGGCCAGACGCAGCGCGTCCATGCCGGTTCGATTCTGAGTGGATTTCATTTCGCCGCTCCCTTGCCTGCGCTGGCCGCGGTCTTCGCCGTGGCCTGCGGCAAGTAGTCGATGGTCACGCTGTGGGCACCGGTGACGTACTTCTGCAAGACGCGATGCACGTCGTCGGCGCTGACCTTTTGCAAGTCAATCAAGTCGCTGTTGGCGCGCGCGGGGTTGCCGCCGATCAGCGTCGCCTCGCCCAGCGCGAAGGCCACGCCTTGCGCGGTCTGGCGTTGTTTCAACGCGCGCGTGAGCAGCTGTGTCTTGACCTTGTCCATCTCGGCGGCGGGAATGGGCTGTGTGGCCAGCCAGATGATTTCCTCGTTGAGCCGTTTCTCCGCCTGCGCCGGCGTGTGTCCGCTGGCGAGGATGGCATAGGCGGTGAACAACCCCGGACCCACCCGTGGATCGGCGTCGGCGCCGACCTGCTGGGCTACCTGGTGGCGATACACCAGTGACTGGTACAGGCGCGAAGAATCGCCCTGCGCCAGCAACGCGGCAGCCACCTGCAGGGCGATGGTGTCGGTGCTGTCGGCCGCCGGCGGAATCAGCCAGGTCAGGGCCACTGCCGGCAACGGTGCGGTGTCGCTGTATATCGTGTAGCGCAGGTCCTTCTTGCGCGCAGGCTCGCGCTCCTCAACCTGGGGGATCGGCGCGGCCGGCTTGGGAATCCACGCAAAGTATTTGTCCACCCAGGCGTCAAGCTGTTTCGTGTCGAAATCGCCAGCGACGATCAAGGTGACGTTGTCCGGCCGGTAGAACGTGCGATGGAAGTCGATCACATCCTGCAACGACGCCGCGTCCAGATCCTCGATGCTGCCGATGGTCGGGCGCTTGTACGGATGGACCGTATACGAGTGGGGATCGATTTCGTTGAACAGCTTGCCGTACGGCTCGGCCAGCACGCTCTGGCGGTACTCCTCCTGCACCACCGCACGCTCGGACTTGAAGTTGGCTGCGTCGACGTTGAGTCCGGACAACCTTTCGGCCTCGGCCCACAACAGTGTCTGCAAATAGTTGCTTGGCACCACCTCGAAATAATTGGTGACGTCATCGCCGGTGGAGGCGTTGTTGGCGCCGCCGACGTCTTCGGTCAGCCGATCGAACTGCTCCGCGTGCATGTGTCTGGTACTTTTGAACATCAGGTGTTCAAACAGATGCGCAAAGCCCGATCGCCCCTGCGGGTCATCCTTGGAGCCCACGTGGTACCACATCTGCACCGCCACGTTGGGGCTGGCGTTGTCCTCCACACTTATCACCTGCAAGCCATTGGCCAGGGTGCGCTCGTGATACGGGATCGGCGGGATGGTCAGCGGCGCCATGGTCGCGGCGGCGGGTGGCGAGGAGGCAACCAGCGGCGTGGCGACGACCGCCAGGGTGAGAGTGGCGAACAACGCGACCGGGGCCATGCGCATGGGCGATCCTTCGGTGGAAAGTCCGCACCATAGCAAATCAGCCGCGCCACATTGGCACCTGCGCGCGGTCATGCGCGTCCGGCCATCGCAGCCAGCCATCTTCCATGACGCCGCGCATGCGCAAGCACCACTAGGCTGGCGAACGCGCCGCGCCCGGCCGACCTGCCCTTACGCCCGAATCGAAGCCATCCATGCCAACCCACGCCAACCGCGGTGCCGCGCTGACCGAAGGTCCGATCGCACGCACGTTGCTGCTGTTTTCTCTGCCGATCCTTGGCGCCAACGTGCTGCAGTCGCTGAACGCCTCGGTCAACGCGATCTGGATTGGCCACTTCCTCGGCGAGGCGGCGTTGACTGCCGTGACCAACGCCAACCTGGTTTTGTTCTTCCTGCTTGGGGTGGTGTTTGGCATTGCCATGGCCAACACCATCCTGGTGGGACAGGCAGTGGGTGCCAGGGACATGGTGCAGGCCAAGCGCGTGGTCGGCACCAGCACCGGCTTCTTCATCGTGCTGTCGCTGACCATGGCGGTGCTGGGTTACGTATTCACCGCGGAGATCCTCAACGCCATGGGCACGCCCGCCGACGCGCAGCCCTACGCCATCGCCTACCTGCGCGTGATTTTCATCGCGCTGCCGTCGATGTATTTCTACAGCTTCCTGATGATGACCTTGCGCGGCGCCGGGGATTCGCACACGCCGTTTTATTTCATGCTCGGCTCGGTCGGGCTGGACATCATGTTGAACCCGCTGCTGATCTTCGGTCTCGGCCCGCTGCCGGCCATGGGCATCGCCGGCTCCGCGCTCGCCACACTGATCGCGCAAAGCGCCGCGCTCGCCGGACTGATCGCGTGGTTGTATCGGCGCAAGCATTTCCTTGGCCTGTACCGTGGCGAGTGGCACTACCTGAAGCCGCAGTTCACGCTGCTGCGCGCGCTGGTGGTCAAGGGCCTGCCGATGGGATTGCAGATGGTGGTGATCTCGTCCTCGGCGCTGGTGATGATCAGCTTCGTCAACGCCTACGGTTCGCAAACCACGGCCGCCTACGGCGCGGCCTCGCAGTTATGGACATACATCCAGATGCCGTCGCTTGCCGTCGGCGCAGCCGTATCGTCGATGGCCGCGCAAAACGTCGGCGCGCAACGCTGGGACCGCATCGCGCGCATCACCACGGTGGGCGTGGCGTACAACTTCGTGCTGACCGGCACGCTGGTGGCGGTGGTGTACCTGTTCAGTCGCGGCGCCATGGGCATCTTCCTGCCCGGCGACAGCGCAGCCATCGACATCGCCCAGCACATGAATGCGATCGTGGTGTGGTCGTTCGTATTTTTCGGCTTGAGCTTCGTGCTGTTCGGCGTAGTGCGCGCCACCGGCGCGGTGATGCCACCGCTGATCATCTTGGCCATCGCACTGTGGCTGGTGCGCGTACCGTTCGCGTGGCTGCTGCGCGACACCTGGGGCGCCGACGCGGTGTGGTGGAGCTTTCCGCTTGGCTCACTGGTGGCCATGACCCTGGCCGCCGCCTACTACCGCTGGGGCAACTGGCGTCACGCCAGCATGCTCGGCGACAACACGCAGCAGGCGGCCAGCACCGGGCTGGATGTGCCGGCGACGGCGCTGCCGGTGCCGTCGCCTGATTCACGCGGGCAATCCGTCTAAGCGGCGCACGCCACCTCAGAGCGCTGCCAGGCTTCCAAGGTGCGCGCAGTGACTTCAGCATCTCATGACAAATGACAGGAATGCCTCAGTCTTCTTTCTGAGCGCTTCGCGCACGAATCCTGCAACCGGTCGCAGCCGCTTGACCACTTGAACAACCCCGTGAGACTGTGCGCTCAAAGGGATGCCAGCCGAATCCGATGAGTCAAGAGCACGCCGTCTGGCGTGAGCGACGATTCTCGTCACCTCTGTCTGGCAAATGGGGAAGCACGTCGTGACGAACGGGGAAGGGATCATCAATGTTCGATAAAAAGTGTGGGCTGCGGCCGTGTGCCATGGCATTTGCGGTGGCATCGGCATTGGGATTGTCAGCTTGTGGCGGCGGCGGCAGCACCAATGTCAGACCATCGCCGCCGCCGATCGTCGGCAGTGATTTTGCCGGTGGCAACGTCAATGTTGGTTCCGGTGATGTCCTGGTCTGGCCCAAGGACATCACCGGTTCGTTTGATCTGGTAAAGAGCGGTACCGGCACCCTGGTTCTGGCTGGCAGCGACAGCTACAGCGGCGGCACCACGATCAACGCGGGCACGCTGCAGGTCGGCAACGGTGGCACGACCGGCTCGATCACGGGCAACGTGACAAACAACGCTTCGCTAGTGTTCAACCGCAGCGACGCCCTGGCCTTCGCCGGCATCGTCAGCGGCACGGGCTCCCTGACACAAGCCGGCAGCGGCGTGCTGACCTTGACCGGCACAAACACCTACTCCGGCGGCACCACGATCAGCAACGGCGCATTGCAGCTGGGCGACGGTGGTACGACCGGCTCGATCACGGGCAACGTGACAAACAATGCGTCGCTGGTGTTCAACCGCAGCGATGCCATGGCCTTCAGCGGCATCGTCAGCGGCATCGGTTCCCTGGCACAAGCCGGCAGCGGCGTGCTGAGCTTGACCGGCGCAAACACCTACTCCGGCGGAACCACGATCAACGCAGGCACGCTGCAGGTCGGCAACGGTGGCACGACCGGCTCGATCACGGGCAACGTGACAAACAACGCTTCGCTAGTGTTCAACCG
>JBDTIE010000151.1:0-11075 GCA_039936515.1 Rhodanobacter sp.
AAAAACCCGGCCGGCCTTCACGCACTTTCCGGACAGGATGTCCGGAAAGTGCCAAGCGGGGTGGCCTCTCTTTTGGTTACTTTTCTCTGGCCAGGCAGAGAAAAGTGACTCGCGCGCCGAAGGCGCACGAAAGCTCTTGCTCCCACGGTCCAGAACGATGCAACGGCAGGGTCGCGCTCTTCCGCGCTGCCGCACGCTCTCCACCGTCTCACTGGGAAAGGCAAAAGCAGGCGCAGCCGATTGCCCCATGCTCACGTGAAGAAACTCCCCGCCAACGTCCCCAGCAGCAAAGTCCACCCATCCACCAACACGAACAACATGATCTTGAACGGCAGCGAGATGATCATCGGCGAGACCATCATCATGCCCATCGACATCAGCACACTGGCCACTACCAGGTCGATGATGAGAAACGGCACGAACAGCATGAAGCCCATCTGGAAGGCGGTCTTCAGTTCGCTGGTGAGGAACGCCGGCATCGCCACCTTGAACGGCACGTCGGCCTTGCTGGCGTAGGGTTTTTCCTTCGCCAGGCGGGTGAACAGCTGCAGGTCCGCATCGCGGGTCTGGTCGAGCATGAACCGCTTGAACGGCGCAGACGCCGCCGGCAGCGCCAGTTCGGCGCTGAGCTGGCCGTCCATGTACGGCTTGATGCCATCGGCATACGCGGTGTTGAGCACCGGCGACATGACAAACAGGGTGAGGAACAAGGCCAGGCCAAGCAACACCTGGTTGGGCGGGGTGGACTGCGTGCCCAACGCCTGGCGCAGAAAACCGAGCACGATGATGATGCGCGTGAACGAGGTCATCATCAGCGCAGCCGCCGGCAACAGCGTGAGCGCGGTCATCAGCGCCAGCACCTGCAGCGACATGGTCCAGGTCTGGCCGCCACCGGCGGCCGGCTGCACGTTCATCAACGGGATGCCTGGTGGCGCGGCCTGCGCCAGCGTCGGCAACGCGAGCAGTGCCAGCACGAATATCCAGCGCATAGTCTTCATGCGCGACGCTTCCAGCGCGCCAGCAGCTCGGCAAACGCCGGCACGGCGATGGGCGGGGTGTTCTCTGCCGCAACCGGCGAGGACACCCCTTCGCCAGCGGCATACACATGCAGCGTGCGCATGCCGCCGGGGCCGGTGCCGACCAGCAAGCGCTGGCCGTCGGCTTCGAGCAGGACGATGCGTTCGCGCGTGCCGATGGCGAAGCTTTCCACGCAGCGGATGCGCCGACCAATGGCGCCACGCGTACGCTGCATGCGCCGGCTGAACCAGCCGGCGGCAAAGATCAAGACGATGATGCCAGCCAGGCTCAGCAACACGCGCAGTAACTCGCCGGCGGCGTTGAACTCGGCCATCGCCGGCGGCGCGGCGGCAAGGATAAGTGCGGAAATCATCAGCGCAGCTTGCGCACGCGCTCGGCCGGGCTGATCACATCGGTCAGCCGGATGCCGAACTTCTCGTTAATGACCACCACCTCGCCATGCGCGACCAGGGTGCCGTTGACAAACACATCCAGCGGCTCGCCAGCGGAGCGGTCCAGCTCAACCACCGAACCCTGGTTCAACTGCAGAAGGTTGCGGATGCTCAGTCGCGTGCGGCCCACTTCCATGGCCAGCGTCACCGGCACGTCCAGGATCATGTCCAGATTGACGTCGCCGCCTTCGCCTGCAGCTTCCAGCAACGGATCAAAGGCGACGCGGTCGTCGGCCGGCGCGGAAACTTCTTCGATAGTGTCGTTCATGCGGGGTTCTTCTCTCGGGAAAGGTCGGCGCCAGGCACGCGTTCGCGCCGCCCGGCTGGGGCCTGGTAACAAATTGCATTGCGGCCGTTGGACTGGCCGTAGCGACCGCGGAATACCGGTACGTCCTCGGCGTACACGGTGACCAGTTCGGGCAGCAGCACGGGGATCACGTCGCCCGGCCGCAGATGCAGGAACTCGCCAAGGCTCATGTGGGCCTCAAGCAGCAACGAGCTGATGTCGACCTCGGCGTCCAGCACCTCCTGGTGCAGCAACTCCGCCCAACGTCCGTCGCCATCGACACGGTCGCTTTGCACGCCGGCATCAAGCACGGTACGCATCGGTTCGATCATCGCGTACGGCAAGGTCAGGTGAATCTCGCCGCCGCCACCATCGAGCTCGACGCGGAACCGCGACACCACCACCGTCTCGGTCGGGCTGACGATGTTGGCGAATTGCGGGTTGATTTCCGAACTCAGGTATTCGAACTCCATCGCCAGCACCGGCGACCACGCCTCGCTCATGGCGGTGAACAGCTCTCCGAGCATGATCTGGATGACGCGGTTTTCCGTGGGCGTGAAATCGCGACCCTCGATGCGCGCGTGGAAGCGACCGTCACCGCCAAAGAAGTTGTCGATCACGGAAAACACCAACCGCGGCTCCAGCACGACCAGCGCGGTACCGCGCAACGGCTTGATGCGCACCATGTTCATGTTGCTGGGCAGCGCCAGGCTGTGGGTGTATTCGCTGAACTTCAGCATCGTCACGCCCAGCACCGATACCTCGCAGGTCTTGCGCAGCACGTTGAAAATGCCGGTGCGAAAGAAGCGCGCGAAACGGTCGTTGACCATTTCCAGCGTGGGCAGGCGGCCGCGGACGATCCGGTCCTGCTGGGTAAAGTCATACGCCGCCGCCGCGCCGTGCGGCAACGGCTCGTCATTGCCGGTGGCAACCGCGCCGCCCTCCACGCCATCCAGCAGCGCGTCGATTTCGTCCTGTGACAGCAGATCGCTCATGCGCAGGTCCCCGCTTACTGCATCACGAAACTGGTGAAATACAGCGCGTCGATACCCGGCCGCCCCAGCCGCGCGCGCACAACCTTCTGTACAGCCGCCAGTGCCTGTGCCTGCAGTTTCTGCCGACCGCCGGCGTTGCTGATGATCGCGTAGTCCTGGCTGGACAGCAGCGACACCATGGCGTCGCGGATGACCGGGTCGGCGCTCTTGGCGGTCTCGATCGCCGCCTCGTCGTGGGCCATCAAGGTGATGGTCACCTGCAGGTAGCGCATCGACTCGTCGTCACGGAAGTTGACGACAAAGGCCGGCTCCAGCGGCAGGTACAACTCCGCCTTGGGCGTCTTGGCCTCTGCACCCTTGGTCTTGGCCGCGGCTTGTGCCGAGTGCTGTGAATACCAGAAGTACCCACCAGCGCCGCCAGCCAGGACCACGACCAAGGCCACCAGCAACGGCCAACGCCGCTTCTTGCCCGGGGCCGGCGCCACTGCCTCGACCTGCGCTTCCTCATCCTCAACCATGTTCAACCCCAATCCAGTGCGCGAAGTGGAACCCTTTGCGGGCTTTCACAACGGATGAAGCAATCGCCGTGCCATCGCTGCAGATCGTTGCCAGGCTTGGGTTTGTCCGCCGGCGCGGGACGCGGACGTGTGTCCGACGGCGTTTTATTGACGGGTGTCGAGACGCTGGCACGACGCCGGACGTCGGCCTGAGCAATGCGCCGCGCACAAGCGGCGGCAGCAGCCCGATAGGCTGGCACTGGCGCGGTGCACCCTTGGCCCTGGCGGGTTTGTCCGCCCTCAATCGAGGGCGAGTGACTCGCGCGCCGCAGGCGCACGAGGGCAGCTTACGCAAACGCATCCAGCAAATTCAGGGACGATCGCGTCACCGTTACAGCGCCGACCGCCGCCGTGTCATCGGCGCCATCGCCGCCGCCATTGCCACGTCCGCGGTCCGACGCATCGTCGCGTCCGTGCTGGCTGACCTCGCTGTGGCCAAGCGACAACCCCTGCTGCGCCAGCATCTGATCCAGTTGCGGCAGGCTTTGCTGCAGCGCCAGCACTGCGCCCGGATGTTGGGCAGTAAACGCGACGTCGACGTTGCCATGGTGCACGGTGATCTTCAGATCAACCATGCCAAGTTCTTCCGGGTGCAGGCGGATACGTGCGTGCTTGATGTCCTGGCTGGCAAACCAGGTGATCTGCTGGCTGAGTTCGGGCGCGAAGGCGGGGGTACCCACCGGCGCGACAACTTGCACCAGTGGCGCGGCCGGCATGCCAGCTTGTGCCGTCGGTGCGCCGACGGCACCCGTGGGCGCGTCGCCAGAGGCTTCATGCAGTGCCGGCTTGGCGCCAGCCAGTATCTGCACCATTGCCGCCGGCGCCTGCTCGATATGGTCCAGTGGCTGATTTCCGGCGGCCGGGTCGGCTGATTGTGCGTTGCCCTGCAGCGCAGCCTGCGCCGCAGCCAAGGCGCAGCCCTTGCCGGCGTTGGCCGCAACGGCCAATGGCAACGCTTGCGCTGCGCCGCCCTTGGGCGTCGCCGCGGTGGCGGCTGTCGGCAGGAAAAGCGTGAGCACGCATTGCGGCACACCCGTCACGGATGTCTCGTCGGCGCTGTCGTCGGTCTTGTCGCCAGCCTCGGGCGCGGCGCTGGCATCCGGCGCAGGGCCGTCGACGCGCGGCATGCCGCTGCCGACGGCGAGCGTGCAGGTGTCAGCCGGGCTGGCTTGCGCCGGCCCACCCTCGCCCGCCAGCGTGCCGGGTTTGCCACCGGCGCCGTCATCGGCCGGTGCGTGCTGTTGGCGTGCCGCGTCAAGCTGGCGGCTGAAGTGCTTGTTGCCGGTGTTGTCGGCGCGCGCGCTGGTGGGTGCGCTGCGCGGTACTGAAGCCGGAGCAGAGGCAGGGGCAGCGGTCGGGGCTGGCATATCAGGCAACTCCATCAAAACAGGGAACATGTCGCGCACGGCACGGCGCGGTGATGGGCGCGCGCTTCATCGCAGCCGGCGCCGGTATTGCATGCGTTCATCGACTTCGGCCTGCTCCTGGCGGTCGCCGGCCTGGCGCTCGCGTTCCAGGCATTGCTCGATGACACTGCCCAGCGCGGCTTCGCGCGCATGGGCCTGGCGCCACGCGCTGCGCGATTGGTCCAGGGAGCGACTGACACGACCGATGTCGCGCGTTTGCTGCGCGATGGCCTGGTCAATGCGCTCGACGAAGCCCTGGCGGTTGAGCAGCGCGCCCACACTCTGGCTGACCGCGCTGCCGGACGCGTACTCCCTGCGATAGCGATGCAGTTCAGCCAGTTGCATTTCGGCGGCGGCCAATGCCTGTTGCTGGCGGGCAAATTCGGCCAGTGCGTCCTCGCTGCGGCTGTGTGCCTGGTCAACTGCCGGCTGCAGCTGCACCGCGCGCGAATTCATGTCGTCACCTGCGCGGCCAGTGTCGCCAGCATGTTGACGGCCGCCTCAAGATCCATCGGCTCGTCCACTTCCTGCTGCAGGAAGGTGCGCAATTGCGGCCACATCTCGATGGCCTGGTCGACTTGCGGGTCGGAGCCCTTCTGGTACGCGCCCACCGCAATCAGGTCACGCTGCTGGCGGTACGCCGAATACACCTGGCGGAAACGCTGCGCGGCGCGCAGGTGATCGCGGCTGACCACCGCCGGCATCACGCGGCTGATGGACGCCTCGATGTCGATGGCCGGGTAATGACCGGCCTCGGCCAGATCGCGCGACAGGACGATGTGGCCGTCCAGAATGGCGCGTGCGGCGTCGGCGATCGGGTCGTGGCGGTAGTCATCGCCCTCGGTCAGCACGGTGTAGAACGCGGTGATCGAGCCACGCCCTTCGGCGTCGTTGCCGGCGCGTTCGACCAGCGCCGGCAACATGGCAAATACCGACGGTGGATAGCCCTTGGTCGCCGGCGGTTCGCCGATGGCCAGCGCGATCTCGCGCTGCGCCTGCGCATAGCGGGTGAGCGAATCCATCAGCAGCAGCACGCGCAGACCCTGGTCACGAAACCATTCGGCGATGGCGGTGGCGTATTGCGCGCCGCGCAGACGCTTGAGCGGTGGCGCATCGGCAGGCGCGGCGACGATCACCGCGCGGCGGCGGCCTTCCTCGCCCAGCGTCTGTTCAACGAATTCCTTGACCTCACGACCGCGCTCCCCGATCAGGCCGACCACGACCACATCGGCGTTGGTGTAACGCGTCATCATGCCCAGCAGCGTCGACTTGCCTACACCGGAGCCGGCAAACAGCCCCAGGCGTTGGCCGCGGCCGACGGTCAGCAGGGCGTTGATCGCACGCACACCGACGTCCAGCGGCGCGTCGATCGGCTTGCGCGCCATCGGGTTGATCGGATCCCGCTTGAAGGCCGCCTGTGCATCCGCGCCCAGCGCGCCCAGGCCATCCAGCGGCACGCCATCGGCACCAACCACCCGGCCAAGCAAGGCATTGCCCACGGGCAGGCCGCCGCTGCGCGCGCATGGACGCACGCGGGCGTTGGGCAATACGCCATGCATGTCGCCCACCGGCATCAGCAGCAGGCGTTCATCGGCAAAGCCGACCACTTCGGTATCCAGCTGCGCGCCGTCGGCGGTATCCACCAGGCAGCGCGCACCCAATGCGGCTTCGCAACCTTCGGCCTCAAGCGTCAAGCCAACCACCCGGCGCAGGCTGCCCTCCACCGTGAGCGTGCGCGCTGCCTGCGCGTGCGCCGCTCGCTTGCCAATGTGTTGTTGCCACAGCGTGCGTCGCGCGGCAATGGCAGCCTCGGCGTTCATGCGCGTGGGCACCCTGCAGCGTGCGCCGTCATGGCGCGACCTGCGCGTCGTCGCCCAGCACCGCGTCGATTACTGCGGCCAGCCGGGTTTCCACACGGGCATCCAGATGCGAGCGTGCGGTCTCCAGCCGGCAGTCGCCACGCGCCAGCGCGGGGTCGGCCAGACATTGCCAATGCGCGTCAACGGCGCTGGATTGTTGCAGCAGCACCAGGTCGTCGGGATGGACGTGCACGCGCACGTCCTGGCTGGCGCTGGGCAGCGCGGCGGCGGCCTGGTGCACGGCGCGAAGCACCAGCTCCGGCGCCAGGCGCAGCTCGCTGGCAAGCACGCGGCGGGCGACGATCATCGCCAAAGCGGTCAATTCCTGCTCGGTCTGCGTGTCCAGTGCCGCCAGCGGACGCGCGGCGGCTTCGAGCAATGCATCAAGCTGCGCCAATTGCTCGCGCACCTGCTGCTGGCCCGCCGCCAGGCCCTCCGCGTGTCCGGCGGCATAGCCCTCGGCATGCGCCTGCGCCTGCAGGTCAGCCAGTTCGCGCACGGTGGGGCCGGCGCTGTTGGCAGCCGAGGACAGATGCTGCAGCCCGACGTTGGGCAGCTCCCAACGCCGGATCGGCACCGCGCCAGCGGCAAGGACAGTGGACATCAGACGTATTCCTCACTACCCGAAGACAGGTTGATCTGGCCCGACTCGGCCAGCTTGCGGGCAATGCCCATGATTTCCTTCTGCGCAGCGTCAACCTCGCTCAGGCGCACCGGACCCTTTACCTCCAGGTCGTCGCGCATCATGTCGGCGGCACGCTTGGACATGTTGGTGAAGATCTTTTCGCGGATGGACGCTTCGGCACCCTTCAACGCAGTGATCAGCGTGCCCGAGGGCACCTCGCGCAGCAGTACCTGCATGCCGCGGTCATCGATCTCACCCAGGTCCTCGAACACGAACATCAGGTCTTCGATACGCCCGCCCAAGGCTTCGTCCTGGCCACGGATCTCGGCGATGACTTCGGCTTCGCGGCTGCTCTCCATGGCGTTGAGGATTTCCGCCGCGGCCTTGATGCCGCCGACAGTCGCGCTTCTCAATTTCTTGGTGTTGCCGGAGAACTGGCGCTCCATGATGGCGTCCAGCTCGCTCAGCGCGTGTGGCTGCACGCCATCAAGCGTGGCAATGCGCATGACCGCGTCGCTGCGTACGCGCGGCGGCAGGTAGCCGATGACTTCGGCGGCCTGGTCCGGTTCAAGATGCGCCAGCACCAGCGCGATGATCTGCGGGTGTTCCCGGTTGATCATTTCGGCAACGGCGCGGCTCTCCATCCATTTGAGCGACTCCAGCCCCTTGCTGGAGTGCCCGAGCAGGATGCGATCGATCAGCCCGCTGGCCTTGCCCTCGCCCAGCGCATTGACCAGGATCTTGCGGATGTAGTCCTCGGTGCCGACGCCGAGCGACGTCTGTTGATCCATGTCCTGGCTGAGTTTTTCCAGGACCACCTCGACCTGCTCGCGCCTGACGCCGGACAGCCCGGCCATGGCCGTGCCCACCGTCTGCACGTCGCGCGCGCTCAAGTGCTTGAGCACTTCGGCCGCATCCTGCTCGCCCAGTGTCAGCAGCAGGATCGCAGCGCGCTGCGGGCCACTGATCGTGGATTCTGCCGCCTTAGCCATCTTCGCTCACCCAGTTCTTGACCACCTGCGCCACCTGTTTGGAGTCTTCGCCGACCATGCGCCGGGCTGCGCCCACGCGCTGCTCGTAGGCCAGCGACTGGGTCAGCGCCGCCGTCGGCGTGGTACCCAGACGCGATGGCAGGCTCTCGGCAGCAACCGAGTCGTCCGCGCGCACGGAAATGCTGGGCAGCGGCGCGGCCAGCGCGCGCGACGCCGGTTCATTGCGCAGCAGCCCCTTGAGCAAGGGACGCAGCAGGCCGAAAGCCACCAGCAGCGCCAGCAGCACGCCGAGCCCCTGCTTGAGCAAGTCGAGCACGCCCGGACGCTGCCACAGCGGCACGTCGGGCAAGGCATCGACCGCAGGTCCGCGCTGGAAGGATTGGTTGACTACGCTGACGCTGTCGCCGCGGTCGGCATTGAAGCCCACCGCGTTCTTGGTCAGGTCGGTAAGGTGCTGCAGTTCCTGCGCGGTGAACGGCACGGTCTTGGCCGCAGCCGTTCCCGGCTTGCCGTCGGCTCCGGGCGCGACTGGCAACAGCTTGTCGTCCAGGGCGACCGCCACCGTCAGGCGCGCCAGGCGCCCGGCCGGATCGGTGACGTGGCTGATGGTGCGATCCAGCTCGTAATTGCGTGTGGCGCTGCTGGAACTCTCGCCCTGTGCGTTCGCGGTGCTTGCCGTTGCCGAGTTGGCTTTGGCTGCGCCTTTGCCCGCCTCCGGATTGGCTGCGGTTGGCTGCGCCACGGTCGCCGGCGGCTGGTTGCTCAGTGCCCCCGGTACGCCGCCGGCGCCACCACCAGTGTTGTGCTGCTCGCTGCTGGTCTGCTCGCTGCGCAACGCGGGCTTTTCGTGGTCGAAGGTCTCGGTAGCCTTTTCGGTCTGGCTGAAATCCACATCGGCGTAGACCTGCGCACGCACGCGGCCCTGCCCCACGAGCGGCGTGAGGATTTCCTCGATGCGCTGGGCGTAGGTGTTTTCCATGCGCGTGGCGATGCGCAGGCGGTTGTCATCCACCGCGCCGGGGCTGTCCGGGTCAGTGGTAAGCAAACGGCCCTGCTGGTCGATCACCGACACCTGGCGCGAGTCCAGGTCCGGCACGCTGGCCGCCACCAAGTGCACGATGGCCGCAACTTGTCCGGCGTCGAGCTGCCGTCCCTGATACAGCGTGACCAGCACCGAGGCGCTGGCTGGGCGGCTGTCGCGAATGAAGGCCGAGGCCTTGGGCAACGCAAGGTGCACGCGCGCGGCGCGCACCGACTGCAGGCCGCCAATGGTGGCGCCAAGATCGGTCTCAAGCAGTTGCTGGTAGCGGGTGCGCTCGGCCAGGTCACTCATGCCGAAGGGAGAGTCCGCGGCCGCCGTTGAGCTGGCGGCGCTGCCCTGGGGCAGGCCGCGCGCGGCCAGTTTCAGACGCAACCCGGGCAGGTCGGCGACCGGTGCCATGATCGAGGTGCCGTCGCTGCCAAGTTTGTACGGGGTGTGCGTGGCCTGCAGTTCCTGGGTGATCGCCGAGGCATCTTTCTGCTCCAACCCGGCATACAGCAAACCGTAGTTGGGACCACGCGACCACAACACCACCGCCACGCCCAGCGCCACCGCACCGGCCATCGCCACCAGCAGCAAAAGCTGGCGCGCCGCCGGGTTGCGGCTGATCTGCTTGAGGGGATCCATGCGCGAACCGCTGTTGGTGGTCGCGACGGGGTTGTCTGCCATGGTGTTGCTCGTGGTCTAGGGGGGTTGACGAATGCCGGGGCCGGATCACACCGGCATGTTCATGATTTCCTTGTAGGCATCGACCATCTTGTTGCGCACCTCCACCATCGTGCGCAGCGACAGGTCGGCCTTTTGCACCGCGATCATGGTGCGGCCCAAGTCGGCACCGGCGTCACCGCGCTCGAAGCTGGCGGCCATGCGTCCGGCCTCCATCTGGCTTTGCCCCACCGCCGAGATCGACTGCTTCAGCAGCGAGGAGAAATCACTCTGCGGCGCCACTGCGGCCGCCTTGAACGCACCTTCCGGCGGTTGCACCCGCGCCGTGATCTGGCGCATCTGGGACAGCAGGTTGTTGACGTCAATGGTGCTCATCGCCTTGCCTCGCTACGCCGGTCGCATGTCGGTTTCCCGTCACGTGACGGGTTTATATGTATCGATGCACGAGACGTGCCACGTTGAATTTGGGATTGGAGAATGGGAATCGGGAACGGCAAAGCCGCGGTGTGCAGCGTTGCGACGGTTGCCGTCGCTGTGGCTGTTCCCTATTCCTCGACGGTCAAGCCGCCATGCTTCCCTGCAGACCGTACTTGCGCAGCTTTTCCACCAGCGTCGTGCGCTGCATGTGCAGCAGGCGGGCGGCGTGGGCGACAACACCGCCGGTGTTGTCCAGCGCCTGGCGGATCAGTCCGACCTCGATGTCGGCGAGGTGGTCCTTGAGGTCCAATCCCTGCTCGGGCAACACGCCGAGGCCGTCAATCAGCGCGGCCGGAGCTTCGTGGGCGAAATCGACGGCCTGGTCTTCCATCAGCGCCAGGAACGCGGCACCGCGGACGTCATCGGCGACTTGCTGGCCGCGGTATTTCTCCGGCAGGTCGCTGCTGCGCACCTCACCGTGCGGAAACAGGATGGCCATGCGCTCGACCAGGTTGGACAGTTCGCGCACGTTGCCGGGCCAGGCATAGCCGTGCAGCGCCTGCATCGCGCCGGTGCTGAAGCGCACCACGCCCAGACCGCGACGTGCCAGGCGCTGGTTGAACTCACCCACGAGCTGGGCCATGTCCTGCAGTCGCTCGCGCAAAGCCGGCAAGTCCAGCGGAAACACGCTCAGGCGGTAAAACAGGTCTTCGCGGAAGCGGCCGTCGGTGATGGCCTGCTCCAAGTTGCGATGGGTGGCG
>JBDTIE010000152.1:0-8113 GCA_039936515.1 Rhodanobacter sp.
GCATGCCAAGATCGACGGCTACACCCAGGACCAGCGCTTCTTTCTCAACTGGGCGCGCGTGTGGCGCGGCAGCATACGCCCCGAAGCGCAGCTGACGCTGCTCAACACTGACCCGCACGCGCCGGCGCAATACCGTGCCATTGGCGCGCCTTCAAACATGCCCGAGTTTGCCAGCGCGTTTCAGTGCAAGCCGGGCGATGCGATGGTCCGCGACGGCGAGAAGCAGGTGAAGATCTGGTAGCCGATACGGCACCGGTGTGGGACGGCAGCGTCCGCCGTTCAACGAAGCAACACGACAAAGAAGCGGAAGGCGTTACCCGCCTCTGCATCAGCGTGGCGTGTCAATAAGCGGCTGGCAGTTGTTGTAGGGCGGGCACCGCCCGCCGCGCCATCGGCATGACGCGTCGAAAAGCAGCGGGCGGTGCCCGCCTTACGCGTCGGCCGCTTTTGCGCGGCTGGCCTCGTACGCCTTCAGGCAGGCGTAAACCAGCGACAAGACGGACGGCGTTGGCGACGTGTCCGCAGCCGCCGACTTGCGTGGTTCGGCGCGCGCCAGCATGTCGCCGATGATCTGCTGCGCCTCGATCGGGTGACCTTCTTCCAGATCACGCATCATCGAGGCGGTCAGCGAGGAGCCCGGCTCGGTGAGGATGCTGCCGGCGTGCTCGCGGGTCTTGGCACTGGGCGCGTGGCCGTCGCGGCTGGCGACTGCGCAGCACTCGTCGAACAGGGCGATGATCGCGTTGCGCCCGCCCGGCGCGGCGACGATTGCGCCCACCGGTGCGCGCAGCAGGCAGGTGATGCCGGCGAGCGTAGCCAGGAACACCCATTTGTCCCACATGTCCTGCACGATGGTGTGGCTGGCACGCGCGTCGAAACCGGCATCGGCCAGCGTGGCGGTGATCTCGCGCAGGCGCGCGGTGTCCGTGCCGTCGCGCTCGCCGAAGGTGAGCGCATGCGTGCGGTTGAGGTGCTGGATTGCGCCGTTTTCGTCGAGCGTCGCGGCGATCATGCAGCGGCCGCCGAGGACATGTTCACTACCAAAGCGCTGATCCAGTGCAGCGAGGTGCGCCATGCCGTTCAGCAATGGCAGGATCGCCGTCTGCGCGCCGACGGCGCCAGCCATGTCGTCCATCGCCGCCGCCAGCCCATAGGCCTTGCACGAAAGTATGATGAGGTCGAACGGCTCGTTGAGCTCGAACGCACGCACCGTGGGCGGAGCCGGCAGCGTGACATCGCCGGCCGGGCTGCGCAGCACCAGTCCATCGCGCGCCAGCGTCGCGGCACGCGCGCCACGCACTAGAAAGGTGACATCGCGGCCATGCTGCAACAGCCGGCCACCGAAGTAACCGCCGGTGGCACCGGCGCCCAGGATCAATATGCGCATGTCAATCTCCCGCGCTCGTGCTTTTTGTGTCGACGCGATCAGTGCTGCCAAACAAGTGCTCGATACGCGCGTCCTTGTCCCGCCACAGCGCACTGACCCATGCCTTGACCCGGCCACGGAAGGTCAGGTCATGATCGTAGTCACCACGCAATTCCGTGCCGATAGGCAGCTCGCGCACGGCCACGCACACGTGTCGTACGCGGCCAGCGAACAGGTCCATCATCGTGCACGGGCCATCCATGTAGACAATGGTAACGTCGACGATGGCGTGCAACGCCTCGCCCATGGCATCCAATACAAACGCCACGCCACCGGCCTTCGGTCGCAGCAGGTGACGAAATGGCGGGGACTGCGCATCGTGCTTGGCGCGGGTGAAGCGCGTGCCTTCGACAAAGTTCATCACCGACACCGGCATGTGCCGGAACTTCTCGCATGCGCTGCGCGTCGCGGCGATGTCCTTGCCATGCAGGTGCGGATGGCGCAGTAGCTTTTCCCGCGAATAGCGTTTCATGAAGGGAAAATCCAGCGCCCACCACGCCGGGCCCAACAGGGGCACCCAGATCAGCTGGCTCTTGAGGAAGAAGCGCAGGAACGGGATGCGCCGGTTGAAGATTCTCTGCAGCACGGGGATATCAACCCAGCTCTGGTGGTTGCACAGCACCAGATAGTTGCCGTCCGCGCGCAGCCCCTCCAGTCCGGTCACGTCCCAGCGTATGCGGGTAAAAAGTTCGAACAGGAGATTGTTGACGCCAATCCAGCTTTCGGCGATGAGCACCAGCAACCGCGACAACCAGCGCCGGAGCACCGGTATCGGCATCAGCAGCTTGAGCAAGGTGAAGGCCAGCAGCGGCACGACGTGCAAGGCGATGTTGAGCGCAAGCAGCAACATCACCAGCGGAATGCGGATCGCGCCGGGCAGCCAAGCAAGCATCGGAAACATCCTGGTTCGGGAGTGATCAGGGTAGCGCAACCTTTGCGCTGCACGTCCCGCTCCGGCCGGCGCCAGCGTAATCGGCCTGGGCACAACGCTTCACATCAGCAGCTTGCGCACCTTGAGCAGGGCGGCGATGAAGGCATCCACTTCCTCACGCGTGTTGTAGAACGCCAGCGAGGCGCGCAGCGTCGCCGCCACGCCGAAAAATTGCATCAAAGGATGCGCGCAGTGGTGCCCCGATCTCACGGCCACGCCCTGAAGGTCGAGCAAGGTGGCCAGGTCCGTCGCCTGCGCGCCATCGACGACGAAGGAGATCACCGGTTCCTTCTGCGCCGCCGTGCCTATGAGGCGCACGCCCGGGATTTCCTGCAGGCGCGCGGTGGCGTAGGCGAGCAGGTCCTGTTCCCACGCCTGGATCGCGGCAAAGCCGATGCGCTGGTAGTAGTCGATGGCGGCGGCCAGGCCGACGAAGCCGGCGATGTTTGGCGTGCCGGCTTCGAACTTGTGCGGGACCTCGGCAAAGGTGGTGCCGCTGAATCTCACCTCGCGGATCATGTCGCCGCCGCCGAAGAACGGCGGCATGGCATCAAGCAACTCCCGCCGCGCCCACAGCGCGCCGGTACCGGTGGGCCCCAGCATCTTGTGCCCGGTCAAGGCGTAGAAATCACACCCCAGCGCCTGCACGTCCACCGGCCGGTGCGGCACCGCCTGCGAGCCGTCCACCAGCAGCGGAATGCCGCGCTTGCGGCACGCGCGCGCGATCTCGCGCACCGGGTTGACCGTGCCCAGCACGTTGGACACGTGACCGACACAGGCCAGTTTCACCTCCGGCGTGAGCATGGCGATGTACTGCTCGACGATCAGCTCCCCGCGCTGGTCTATCGGCGCGGCCTTCACCGACGCCCCGCTGCGTGCCGCCACCAGTTGCCACGGCACGATGTTGGCGTGGTGTTCCATCACGGTGGTCAGGATGCTGTCGCCGGCGTGCAGCCGCGGCAGCGCGTAGCTGTAGGCGACCAGATTGATCGCCTGCGTCGCGCCGGAGGTCAGGATCACCTCGTTGCGAGAGGCTGCATGGATGAAAGCCGCCAGCTTGTCGCGCGCGGACTCGTACGCGCTGGTGGCTTCCTCACCCAGCTGATGCACGGCGCGCGAGACGTTGGCGTTGTGCTCGCGATAATGCGCCGACACCGCCTCGATCACTGACGCCGGCTTCTGGCTGGTGTTGGCATTGTCGAAATACACCAGCGGTTTGCCATGCACGCGGCGCGCAAGCAGCGGAAAATCGGCGCGCACGCGCTCCACGTCAAACGGCGGAGCCGGGCTGATGCTGGAAACGCTGGCGTTCATTCGGACTTCCCCATTCGGATTTCCCTGGGCTCGTTGGCGCACGGCGCCGGACCCGGCCAGCCCGGCACGTCGCATGCAGAGCTCACGCCGGCAAATGCGCCAGCAACATTTCGCCCACATGCTCGCGCAACTGCGCGTTCGCCATGTCGCCCAACACCGCGCGACAGAATGCGGAGGTGAGCAGCGCCCGCGCCTCGCCCGCGCCGATGCCGCGCGAGCGCAGGTAGAACAGCGCCTGCTCATCGAGTTGGCCAACCGTGGCGCCATGCGCTGCCTGCACCTCGTCGGCGTAAATCTCCAGCTCGGGCTTGGTGTCGATCTCGGCGCTATCGGAAAGCAAAAGGTTCTTGTTGGTGAGGTTGGCGTCGCTGCCATCGGCGCCAGGGGCGACCAGCACCGCGCCGCGGAACACGCCGCGCCCACGCTCACTGGCCACGCCACGCCAGTGCGCATCCGAAACGGTATCCAGTGCCTGGTGGCGGATGGCCAGCTGCGTGTCCATGTGTTGCCGACCATGCGGCATGAACACGCCACGGCCATCAAACCGCGCGCCATCACCAACCAAGTCCACCCGCACCTCGTGCCGCACGAGGGCACCTCCCAGCTCCAGCATGTGCATGCTGGCGCGCGCGCTCTGGTGGATGCGCACGCTGCTGCGGCGCATGAGCGTGGCACCGGTCGCGTTCTGCACCAGCACATGGCGCAGTTGCGCACCCTGACGCAGTTCAATGTCGCTGACCTGCGTGCCCAGGTGCGCCTGCGTGCCATTGCCCACGTGCTGTTCGACCAATTCCAGCGCGCTGCCTTCGCCCAGTTCAATCACGTTGCGCACATGCCAGGCGATATCCGTCGGCGCCAACGCGCCGACGAACACCAACTGCACCGGCGTGGTCACCTGCACCCCGGCAGCCACGCGCAGCACCACACCGTCGCTGGCGCTGGCTGCGTTGATCCGCGCAAATGCATCACCCGGATCGCGATAATGCCGCGACAGCGTGAAGCGCAGCGCCTCGGCATCGGCCGCCAATGCGCCGGACAGCGGCTGCAACTGCAGCCCGGCCGGAAGCTGATCCAGCGCCGAGAGATCGCCGCGGAATACGCCGTTGACGAATACCATGCGCGGGCCAATCACGCCGGGCAGTGCATACAGCGCTGCGTCGATCGCGCATGCGCCAGCGTGTGCATCGCCGCTGGCAAAGCGTCGTTGCGACAGTGCGCGCAATGCGGTGTATTTCCATGCCTCCACGCGAGTATCTGGCAGACCGGCGGCGGCGAACGCTTCGCGGTTGTCGCGCCGCGCGGCGTCCAGCCAGCCGATGCCGGAGGCCGGCAGCGGCGCATCCAGCAGGGACGCCAGCAGCGGCGGGGAGATCCCTGCGCTCATGCGCCAAGCTCCGCCGGATGGCGCGCGGCGATGCCGGCGTAGCCGTGCTCTTCCAGCCGCAACGCCAACGACTTGTCGCCACTTTCCACGATGCGTCCGCCGGCCAGCACGTGCACGAAATCGGGAACCACGTAATCCAGCAGGCGCTGGTAATGGGTGATCATCAGGAAGGCGCGGTCCGCCGAGCGCAGCAGGTTCACACCGGCTGCAACCTGCTTGAGCGCGTCAATGTCCAAGCCCGAATCGGTCTCATCCAGGATGGCCAGGCGCGGCTCCAGCAGCGCCATCTGGAAAATCTCGTTGCGCTTTTTCTCGCCACCGGAAAAGCCTTCGTTGACCGCGCGATGCAGCAGGTCGTCGGGCAGTTGCATGACCTTGAGTTTCTCGCGCACCAGCTTGAGGAACTGCATCGAATCGAGATCCTTCTCACCGCGCTGCTTGCGCTGCGCGTTGAGCGCCGTGCGCAGGAAGTAGGTGTTGTTGACGCCGGGAATTTCCACCGGGTACTGGAATGCCAGGAACACACCTGCCGCAGCGCGCGCTTCAGGCTCCAGGGTCAGCAGGTCGACGCCATTGAAGGTGACCGTCCCGGCGGTCACCTCGTAACCGTCGCGCCCGGACAAGACATTTCCCAGCGTGGACTTGCCCGCGCCGTTGGGGCCCATGATGGCGTGCACCTCGCCGGCATTCACCGTGAGGTCGATGCCCTTGAGGATTTCCTTGCCCGCGACACGGGCATGAAGGTTTTCGATTTTCAGCATGATAAATCCGGGAATAGGGAATGGAGAACAGGCAACCGGATAAAGCAACAGCGCGGCGGCTTGGGACGGAGTGGAATTGGGCTTTTATTCCTTATTTCCTACTCCCGATCCCTGCACTTACCCCACCGCACCTTCCAGACTCACTTCCAGCAGCTTCTTCGCTTCCACCGCAAACTCCATCGGCAATTCGCGGAAGACCTGCTTGCAGAAACCGTCAACGATCATCGACACGGCGTCTTCCTCGCGAATGCCGCGACTGCGGCAATAGAACATCTGGTCATCGGAAATCTTCGAGGTGGTGGCCTCGTGCTCGACGATCGCGGTGGGGTTTTTCACCTCGATGTACGGAAAGGTGTGCGCGCCGCATTTCTTGCCGATCAACAGGGAATCGCATTGCGTGTGGTTGCGCGCGTTGATCGCGCCCTTCTCCACCTTGACCAGTCCGCGATAGCTGTTGTTGCTGCGTCCGGCGCTGATGCCCCGCGAGACAATCTTGGACTTCGTGTCGCGGCCTATGTGCACCATCTTGGTGCCGGTGTCGGCCTGCTGGAAATGATGGGTCAACGCCACCGAGTAGAACTCACCCACGGTGCGGTCGCCGCGCAACACCACGCTGGGATACTTCCAGGTGATGGCCGAACCGGTTTCCACCTGGGTCCAGCAGATCTTGGCGTCGTTGCCGCGGCACTCGCCGCGCTTGGTCACCAGGTTGTAGACCCCGCCCTTGCCGTTCTCGTCACCCGGATACCAGTTCTGCACCGTGGAGTACTTGATCTGCGCGCCTTCGAGCGCAACCAACTCGACTACCGCCGCGTGCAACTGGTTTTCGTCGCGCTTGGGTGCGGTGCAGCCTTCGAGGTAGGACACGTGGCTGCCTTCCTCGGCAATGATCAGCGTGCGCTCGAACTGTCCGGTATTTTGCGCATTGATGCGGAAGTAGGTGGACAACTCCATCGGACAACGCACGCCCTTGGGAATGAAGACAAAGCTGCCATCGGAAAATACCGCCGAATTCAGCGCAGCAAAGAAGTTGTCACCCATCGGCACGACACTGCCAAGGTACTTCTGCACCAGCTGCGGGTGATTGCGGATGGCCTCGCTCATCGAGCAGAAGATCACGCCGGCCTCGGCCAACTGCTTGCGGAAGGTGGTGCCCACGGATACCGAGTCGAACACCGCGTCCACCGCCACGCCGGCCAGCGCCGCGCGCTCATGCAGCGGCACGCCGAGCTTTTCGTAGGCCTCGAGCACCGCCGGGTCTACTTCAGCCAGGGATTTGGGCTGCACCTTGGGCGCGCTGTAATAGCTGATGGCCTGATAGTCGATCGGATCAAGCTTGAGCTTGGCCCAGTCCGGTGCGGTCATGGTCAGCCAATGGCGATACGCCTCGAGCCGGCGCTCGGTCATCCACTGCGGCTCCTGCTTGATGGCCGACAGCTGGCGGATGGTGTCCTCGTTCAGACCCGGCGGCAGGCTGACGGACTCCACCTTGGTGACGAAGCCGGCCGAGTAGGTGCGCCCCAGCGCTTCAGCGACCTCGGCGTTGTCACGCAAGGCGGTGGCGGCGCTGCTTTCAGTACTCATCATGGTGTCCATTCGTTTTTCCACCGGCGGCGCAGGCGCCTGCCGATCAGTGATTTGTGCTACGACCGGTTCGATTCAACGACCAACAACGGCAGCGCGACGGGAGGCGATGCGGCGCGGTGCGCTGCGCCGCCGCATATCGGCCAGGCTCACCGCGCGCAGGGCGTCGTCCAGGATGCTGCTGATCTGCTGCCAACTACCGCGCACGCTGCAACTGGCTTCGCGTCCGCACTGACCACTACCCAGGCTGCACTCGGTCATGGCGATGGGGCCTTCCAGTGCCACCACGATCTCCGCCAGGGATATGTCCGCGGCACTGCGTGCCAGACGATATCCGCCGTTCACACCACGGAAGGACTCCACCAGCGCGGCGTGACCGAGCAACTTCAGCAGCTTGCTCACCGTCGGCAATTCCAGCGCCGTTTCCTCGGCGATCTGCACGGCGCTCAGCACGTCGTCTTCGTGTTGCGCCAGGCAGGTCATGACGGCCGCGGCGTAATCGGTCAGTCGACTGACGCGTAACATGCGTGCGCTCGGGTGGGTAATCGGGACCAAAATGGTACTGTTTACGCGACCTGCGGTCAATCCGCAGCATGCGGTGAGGTCAACTCGCCACGATGCGGGGCCACCATTAAGCTGTCGCGATGACCGAGCAACAGTATTCCGTCGCATCCCCCACACGCGCCGCCGCGCGCCTTGCCTGGGCGCGCACG
>JBDTIE010000153.1:0-5710 GCA_039936515.1 Rhodanobacter sp.
GGCGGCGGTGGCACTGAACAACAACCCGGCGGTGATGGCACCGGCGAGATGACGGGTACGAAGCATGGGTGGGACTCCTGCGGGGCCGGCGGCCCGAAACGTTGCGGTTACGTTAGTGCACGCCATACGGAAGCGCATGCTGCATTGCAATGGTCGTGCGACGGCACGCTTCAGCGCTTGGCCGCACGCGCGAGCGCGTCGGCAAAGGCGCTGTTGATCGGCGCGGCAGCGGGCTTTGGCGCGGTGGATTTGCCGCCATTCGCAGCGCCCGGGTCACGCCGTGGGGACGATGCGGATTTGGCCCGCCGGGGGTCGTCCGTCCTGGCGCGGGCCTGGCCTGGTTCGTCGTCCAGGCGCATGGACAAGCCGATGCGCTGGCGCGGCAGGTCCACCTCCATCACCTTGACCTTGACGATGTCGCCGGTCTTGACCGCGTCGCGTGGGTCCTTGACGAAGCTGTGCGACAGCGCCGAGACATGCACCAGGCCGTCCTGGTGCACGCCGATGTCGACAAAGGCGCCGAACGCGGCGACGTTGGTGACGCGGCCCTCCAGCACCATGCCGGGCTTGAGGTCCTTCACGTCATCCACGCCCTCGGCAAAACTGACGGCGACGAATTGCGGGCGCGGGTCACGGCCGGGCTTTTCCAGTTCGCGCAGGATGTCGCGCACCGTCGGCACGCCGAAGCGGTCATCGGTAAAGGTTTCGGCCTGCAGCGTGCGCAGGAAGGCCACGTCGCCGATCAACGCGTGCAGCGGCCGCCCGCACTGCTGGCTGATGCGCTCGACCAGCGGATAGGCCTCCGGGTGCACCGCGCTGGCATCCAGCGGGTATTCGCCGTTGCTCACGCGCAGGAAGCCGGCGCACTGCTCGAAGGCCTTGTCGCCCAGCCGCGGCACCTTGAGCAGCGCCTTGCGACTGGCGAAAGCGCCGTTGGCGTCGCGATGAGTGACCACGTTTTGCGCGACGCTGGCCGAGAGCCCGGCCACGCGCGCAAGCAGAGCCGCCGAGGCGGTGTTGACGTCCACGCCCACGGCATTGACGCAGTCCTCCACCCGCGCGTCCAGCGCCCGCGCCAGCTTGATCTGGTTGACGTCGTGCTGGTACTGGCCCACGCCGATCGCCTTGGGCTCGATCTTCACCAGCTCGGCCAGCGGGTCCTGCAGGCGGCGGGCAATGGACACCGCCCCGCGCAACGTGACGTCCAGGCCTGGAAACTCCTTGGCCGCCAGTTCGGATGCCGAGTAGATCGACGCGCCGGCCTCGCTCACCACGACCTTGCCCAAATGCAGGTCCGGATGCTGACGGATCAGTTGCGCGGCGAGCTTGTCGGTCTCGCGCGAAGCGGTGCCGTTGCCGATGGCGATGAGTTCCACGTCGTGGCGCCTGGCCAGGTCCGCCAGTTGCGCGATGGATTGGTCCCATTGCCGGCGCGGCTCGTGCGGGTAGATGACCGCGGTGTCCAGCAGCTTGCCGGTGGCGTCCACCACGGCCACCTTGACCCCGGTGCGGATGCCCGGGTCCAGGCCCATCACCACCCTGGCACCAGCCGGCGCGGCCAGCAGCAGGTCCTTGAGGTTGTCGCCAAACACGCGGATTGCTTCGTCCTCGGCGCCTTCGCGCACACGACTGAACAGGTCCAGCGTGAGATGCAGGTGCAGCTTTGCGCGCCACGCCAGGCGCACGGTCTCGCGCAGCCAAGCGTCGGCTGCGCGGCCGCGATCGTGGATGTCCGCGCGTGCGGCGACGCGGCCCTCGGCTTGGGCGTGGCCCTGCTCGGGGTCGGTGGCGGGGAGCAGCTCCAGCTCCAGCACGCCCTCGTTGCGCGCGCGCATCAGCGCCAAAAGGCGGTGCGAGGGAATGTGCGAGATGGGTTCCACATGGTCGAAGTAATCGCGGAACTTGGCCCCGGATGTCTGCTTGCCTTCGACCACGCCGGCGCGGATCTGGCCGTGGTTCCACAACCGGTCGCGCAGCTCACCAACCAGCGCCGGATCCTCGGCGATGGATTCGATCAGGATCGCGCGCGCGCCATCGAGCGCGGCGCGCACGTCAGCCACGCCCTTGTCGGCGTCGACGAAAGCGACGGCAACGGCTTCCGGGATTTGCGCCGGATCGGCGCGCAGACCGAGCGCTAGAGGTTCGAGGCCGGCTTCGCGAGCGATCTGCGCGCGGGTGCGCCGCCGCGGCTTGAATGGCAGGTACAGATCCTCCAGCCGCGCTTTGGTGTCGGCGGCGAGCAGGTCCGCCTTCAGTGCATCGGTGAGCTTGCCCTGGTCCTCGACGCTGGCCAGGATCGTCGCGCGGCGGTCCTCCAGTTCGCGCAGGTAGTCCAGGCGTTCGGCCAGCGTGCGCAACTGCGTGTCGTCCAGCGCACCAGTCAGCTCCTTGCGATAGCGCGCGATGAACGGCACGGTGGCCCCGCCATCGAGCAGCTCCACGGCGGCGCGCACCTGGCCGATGCTGGCGTGGATGTCATCGGCAATGCGCTGTTCGATGCTGGTCATGAAGGTCTCTTGGGCGATGGGACTTGTGCCGTTGGGTGGCAGCGGCGGGCTCGATGCGTGCGACCAAATAAAACGGCACCAGAGACGGGCCCTGGTGCCGCGGGATGTGCCGCTGGATCAGGCGCTGAACGAACCGCCCGTGGCGCCGTCGACGTTGCGGAACTGGCTTGCCCGTCCGTTCAACACCAGCGTGCCGGCGACCTTGTCGTGCAGGCCCTGTTTGCGCGCCGTCCAGGCCACCATCAACACGCCGATGCACACAATCAGGAAGCTGATGATCTTGACGCCATAGCGGCCCAGGGCACGCGGCAGGCCGATACGCTGGCCGTGCAGGTCGGTGACGCGAATGCCGATGGCCATCTTGCCCAGCGTTGCCTGCCAGGCGGAGCTTTCCATCAGCGCGAAATACAACCACGCCAGTACCACGCTGGCCACCAGCGCGGGCCACATTGCCGCGTAGTACACCTGTTGTGCGGCCATCATCAGGTGTGGGTCGCCGGCGGCGTTGGTGACGGCCTGCTCAAGCGTGGCCTTGGCTGCCACGCCGCCGAACATGCGATCGATCAAGCTGCTGGGGATGTAGATGATGATCGCATCGATGATGTACGCGGCCACGCGCTTCCAGAACCCGGCATAGTCCTCGAGCGCGGCCGTGGTGGTTTGCGGCAACGGCTCGATGCCGGCCGCGCGCGGAGCCTCGGCGGTGGTGACGCCGGTCAACGCATCAGGCAGCAGCACGGACAGAGGTTGCCAGTCGGCCAGGCCCTCGTACCAGCCCAGGTCGGCACCGCTCATCTTGCCGCTGCGCAGCCATTGGCGGACGTCTTCTTCCTTGTACGGACCATGACGTTCACCGTCGCGACCGATCCAGATTTCCATACGCCATCCCCGTGCTTGATTGGAATGCACATGATGCCACGGCCATGCGCGGCGCTGCAGCCCGTCTGCCCCGCGCCCTGATGGGCCGCTTCAGGCGGCGCGACGCTGCAGGTGCACCAGCAGCAGCGACAGCGCGGCCGGGGTGACGCCGCTGATGCGTGCGGCCTGGCCGAGCGTTGCCGGCAAGGTGCGCTTGAGCTTGCCCAGCACCTCGGCGGACAGGCCACGCACCTTGTCGTAGTCGAAATCCACCGGGATGGCGGTGTGCTCGTGGCGGTGCTGGCGCTCGATCTCGTCGCGCTGACGTTGCAGGTAGCCGGCGTACTTGACCTGCACCTCGACCTGCGCGGCCACGTCCTCGCGCGCCACCGCAGGGCCGAACCCTTCCACGGCGGTCAACGTGGCGTAGCTCACCTCCGGACGACGCAACAAATCCGTTGCCGCGGTTTCGCGGCTGACGGTGATGCCCAGCTCGCGCTCGATCGACGTGCCCAACGCATTGGCCGGCGTCGCCCACAGCGCGCGCAGACGCCGCAGTTCCGCGTCGACCGCTTCACGCCTGGCGCACATGGCGTCGTAGCGCGCCTGTGGCACCACGCCGAGCTTGTAGCCGGTCTCGGTCAGGCGCAGGTCGGCGTTGTCCTCGCGCAGGTGCAGGCGGTATTCGGCGCGCGAGGTGAACATGCGGTACGGCTCGATCGTGCCGTTGGTGGTCAGGTCGTCGATCAATACGCCGATGTAGGCTTCGTCGCGACGTGGAAACCATGGCGCTTGTTCGTGCACCGCGCGCGCGGCGTTCAAACCGGCGATCAGGCCTTGCGCTGCCGCCTCCTCATAGCCGGTGGTGCCGTTGATCTGGCCGGCGAAGTACAGGCCGCTGATGGCCTTGGTCTCCAGCCACGGGTTCAGCCCGCGCGGATCGAAATAGTCGTACTCGATGGCGTAGCCGGGGCGCGTGATGTGCGCGTGCTCGAAGCCCTTGATCGATTGCACCAGCGCCAGTTGCACGTCAAACGGCAGCGAGGTGGAGATGCCGTTGGGGTAGACCTCGAAGGTGTCCAGACCTTCGGGTTCGATGAAGATCTGGTGCGAGGCCTTGTCAGCGAAGCGCACCACCTTGTCTTCGATGGACGGGCAGTAGCGCGGGCCGATGCCTTCGATCTGCCCGGTGTACAGCGGCGAACGGTCGAGCCCGGCACGGATGATCGCGTGCGTGCGCTCGTTGCTGTGCGTCACCCAGCAACTGCTCTGCCGCGGATGTTCGGCGGCGTTGCCCAGATAGGAGAACACCGGCATCGGCGTGTCGCCGTACTGTTCTTCCAGGCCGCTGAAGTCGATGCTGCGGCGGTCGATGCGCGGCGGGGTGCCGGTCTTGAGCCGGTCAACCGCCACCGGCAGCTCGCGCAGTCGCGCGGCCAGCGTGGTTGCCGGCGGATCGCCGGCCCGGCCACCGGCGTAGTGGCTCTGGCCGATATGGATCTTGCCGGCCAAAAAGGTGCCCACGGTCAGCACCACCGTGCGCGCATGGAAAGTCAGCCCCATCTGCGTGACCACGCCGGTGACGCGGCCGCCATCGATGAGCAGGTCGTCCACCGCCTGCTGGAACAGCTCCAGATTGACTTGGGTTTCCACCATGCGCCGAATGGCCGCCTTGTACAGTCCGCGGTCGGCCTGGCAACGCGTGGCGCGCACGGCCGGACCCTTGGACACGTTGAGCGTGCGCCACTGGATACCCGCCAGGTCGGCGGCGTGCGCCATGGCGCCGCCCAGAGCGTCGATCTCCTTGACCAGATGCCCCTTGCCGATGCCGCCGATGGCCGGGTTGCAGCTCATCTGTCCCACCGTCTCCACGTTGTGCGTGAGCAGCAACGTGCGCGCGCCGCAGCGTGCGGCCGCCAATGCGGCCTCGGTGCCGGCGTGGCCCCCGCCGATGACGATGACGTCGTACTTTGTGGGATGAATCATCCTGTTTGCGTCCTGGATACCGCCTGCCAGTTCGTCGACTTGGCGGGGCTCATGATAACGCCGGCCGTCCGAAGTCAACGGTGGCACGTAATGTGCTTGATACATTTCGCACTTACCCGGGCAGACGCTGCGCATGATGCGCGCCGAGGTCGAACGCAGGGGTTCGATTGCGTACCGGGCAAGGAAGCGATGGCGGCATCCAGGGGTGTCGCTGGTTTTTGCAATGCTGGAAAGACAAAACCCCGCAGCCTTCCGGTTGCGGGGTTTTGTGCTTGAAGATCTGGCGCCCGGCGGGTCTCTTAGAACAGGGGGAATCCAGGATGACCGTGTTGCCGGGCGCCAGAAACCGTGGGTACTGG